>CAIKAH010000009.1 GCA_903825355.1 uncultured bacterium
GGCATGGTACATCAATCCAGACGGCTCGTTCAACACCACCAAAGTGCTAGAGGATTGGGTGCAATTTTACCGTGAAAACAGCGGCATGTGGGCAGAGCAATTTGACTACAAAGAGTCTGGCCCGCACTTGCTCATGTTTGCCTTTTTGCAGCGGGTAATTAATGGCGGCGGGAGCTTGCACCGAGAATACGCCTTGGGACGCAGGCGGGTTGATTTGACCATTCGATTTGGCAGCAAGCGGATTGTGATTGAGCTTAAAATCATGCGTGACGGCAAGACGTTGCCACAGGGCCTTGAGCAAACCGCCGAGTACATGGACAGCGTGGATGCCACCGAGGGGCATCTGATTATTTTTGACCAAGACAAGAACAAGAGCTGGGAAGAAAAGATCTTTCAGCGCGACGAAATGGTCGGGAGTAAAACCATTCATGTCTGGGGCATGTAGCTTAGAAATCTTGAAGGGGCCAGCAAACCGCTGGCCCCTTTTTTTATGCCCATACTCGCGGCAGTATTTAAGCACCTTGGTAAGCGAGTGTATCTGGTTGGGATAAGTATTGATACGGCAAAACGACGAGTGCAAGAAGTGCTCTCCCTGAAATTATTTTTTTTCAAAAGCTTGCAACCACTTGCCTTTGTTGATACCGTAAAAAACGTACTCCTTTCCCAGAAGAAGTACAAAAGATATGGTTAATCTGTAAAAAAAAGGGATGGAACCAATGAGAGTAACAAATAAACTATTCAAAACGCTGGCACTCCTGCTAGCAAGCAGCGCGCAGCTAACAGCTTTTGCGCCAACCAACTTCTTCAAGCCATACGATGCAAATCTTGATTTGCTTGGTGAATGCAAAAAAAATCAGCCGTTCAAAATTGGGGCCAATATTGAGTATGGCTTTGATCACGCAGGCAAAGACTGGAACGGTAATTCAAAAAATGTGTTAAAGCTCTACGAGCCAACACAGCAATTTATTAGCGCTGTGCGTAATGCACCAGCAACAAACACTGCGGCAGCTAATCAATATGCTGCATTAGTTGCTCTGCCCCTTCTTGCTGCTATTGATGATGGCGCTCGTGGTCACGTGGATATTAACGGCCGTTTTGAAATGGTTGATATTTCAGTGCATGGCCGTTATGAAATGCCATTCAAAGCAATTCCTGGCTGCTTGGGCTTGAGCCTTATGCTCCCTATTCGTGATGCACGGATGTACAATAACAGTTACACCTACAAAGGTGAACGAGGAGGCATTTTTCCTGTTGATGCAGCAGTTTATAATCAAGTTAAAGACCGTGCTGCTATGCAAGAAAATATGAAGCGGCTGGGCAACCTTGACTGGACTGACTGGGCAAAAACAGACGTGGGTGACTTGGTCATTATGCTCGACTGGGCAAACCGCTACAAACAAGAAAAAGATGGCCTTGAAGCGGTTGAAATCAAAGCTAAGCTGGGCTTGAGCTGCCCAACTGCAGCAGAACGCGATGAAGACAAAGTGTTTGCTGTTGCGCTTGGTAATGACGGTGCATGGGCAATGCCATTTGGCGTTGGCTTGAACATCGATTTCAAATATCATATTCGCTTGGGTGCTGATGCACAATTTGAAGTGATTTTTGATCACACCAAAAACTATCGCATGAAAACAGACTTAAACCAAACACGCTTTATGCTCTTGAATAAAGGCAATGCAAGCATGGACTATGGTTTTACCTGGAAGTTCAACTTGCTTGCTGAAGCACATCGTTTTGCCTACGGCTTGTCGGTCAGTGCTGCGTACGAGTACTTGAAGCATGATGATGACCGCTTGTCACCACAAAGCAATGCATTTGACGCAAGCGTTGTGAACAGTGCAAACTGGCTGAAAGAGTACAACACACACAACTTGATTTTTAAACTTAATTGGGATGGCAGAGCCTGCTTGAAGCAACGGTTTGCACCTCAATTGAGCGTGTTCTACAAGCTGCCAATTGATGGTAAAAATGTGCTCTTGCAAGATACCATCGGCGGACAGCTAGCAATAAATTTCTAAGAAATATTGTTTAATTTAGCCTGTTTTCGCATATAAGTTTCAGAAAAGAAGGGGTGCCTTTGTAGGTGCCCCTTCTTTTCTTTTTGATACACAGTAATAACTATGTACGCTGTAGACTGTTGACACCGCAAGCGCTTTACCTGCAAGCTCATCTTAATAAAAAATAAGAATGTTTTTTTCTTGAGGTTATGGCATGAACGTTTGGTTAATGCTTGTGGTATTTGTCTGGCAGGGTTTGTATGCGGCTAGTAATCCCGCTCTGCCACCTCTACGAGGCGTCCTTCGACAAGCTCAGGAGGAGCGGGGAAGTACTACTCCTACACTTAAAAAAATTACTGTAAGCCCATCGGAACAACAAAAAAAAATAGAGGAGCAAGATGAACCAAAAACCGCGCATGGTGAGCCTGTCGAACCACGCCCCGATAGGGGTGGAAAAGCGGTTTTATTGCCCATCCCAACCAAAGATATCAATGGTAATACCGAAATTACCGTAAATGCCTCGCTGCCTCTGACTGGTGAAATGTCAGTGCTTGGTAAACAAGTCCTCGATGGCATGACGCTCTTTTTTAATAAGCTCAAGCAGCGTAAAAACAAGGGCATTATTATTAAACTCAATGCACAGGACGATGGATTTGAAACGGTCAGGACGCGTGAAAATGTAACAGCTATGGCGGAGCAATCACCGCTGTGTATGAGTTTGCTGAGTACGCGATCGGTGTATGCCGTTTCTGATTTGGTGCAGCAGCACAAAATACTCGCCCTGTTTCCACTCGAAGGAGCAGTTGCATTGCGGACAGCAGCGTACGAAGACATTGTTTTTTTTAGACCAAGCTATGAACAAGAAATTAATGGGCTGGTTGAGTACGCTACCCGCACGCTGCACAAATCTAAAATTGGTCTTTTTTACGAAGCGAGCGATTCAGGCGATGATGCGCTTGATGCTACGCAAAAGGTACTAAAAAAATATGAACTGCCTTTACACGCGGTTGGCTGGTACCCCGCACAGACGCTGCAAGTTGAGCGTGCCGCCCAAGAGCTTTCGGTCAAAGCGCCCAATGTGATTATTTGTGTGGCCAAAGCGCGACCGACATATAATTTTGTACGTTACTTTGTGAATAAAGGGCTGCACAAAACGGTCTTTATGGGACTTTCAGGGCTTGATAGTATTCAAGATACGCTTAAAAAATCGCGTGGTATCAAGCTCATTACATCATCGGTAGTGCCTGACCCTGACACGAGTGATCTGCCCATAGTCAAAGAGTTTCGGGCTGATTTGCAAAAATATATGGGTAATAAAAAACCAACGACGTATGCATTGGAGGCATACATCAATGCACAGTTGCTTTATGAATTACTCAAGATTTCGCCACGGCCATTTACCGTTGATGGCTTAGTAAAAACGATTGCATCGCTTAAAAAAGTTAATTTTAAAGGGCTGCTGTTACAGTATAATCCAACCACTAGAACATTGTCGCAGCAGGTACATATTTTTAATGATCAGAAAAAACAAAAGCCAGTGGTACAACAGAAAAAAGAGGGTACTGCATGAAGAGCGTCCTTCTTAGTGTAATAGGTTAGGTATTGTGTTGAGGGCTGAATTATCCCTGCTCCTCCTGAGCTTGTCGAAGGACGCCCTGCAAGGGTGGAAGAGCGGGCTTTCCTTCAGAGGATACAATGACAGATTTCTCTGTGTATATTCTTGAATGCTCAGACGGCTCTTTTTACGTGGGGCATACCGATGATATTCGTAAAAGAATAGCGGAGCATAATAATGGCATCTTTCGCCAATGCTACACATTTAGTAGGCGGCCTGTAAAAATTGTTTTTCAACAAATAATGCCCTCTCGCAATGAAGCATTTTGTGCGGAGCGACAAATAAAAGGTTGGAGTAAGGCTAAAAAGAAAGCATTGATCGTAGGAAAATGGCACGATATTAGCATATTTGCAAAAGCATATAGTGACCGCTCTTCCACCCCTGCGGGGCGCTCAGGAGGAGCGGCAGATTAACGTGGCTACAATTGAATGTTTAAATCTAGGGCTTACAAAATGTAGTCTTAGGGTTATTGAGAAAAAATCATTAGATAGCAGAAAAAAGAGGGTACTGCATGAAGCAAACTGAATCTGTAAAGCAATTACCCGTCCGCTCGTGGAGGCGCTTTCTGGATATTACCACCACGCCTGTTAAAGCAACGCTGCTTGGTATGTTGGTCATCTATCTGCTCATTATTTTTGGTTATGCCTTGCGGCAGTTCAATACCACTGATATTATGCCGCCCCTCAAACCTATTAATACCGAAGCGCTCAAACAGATGGGGCCCTTTACCGTACGAGTCAAGACAGGGATGTTTATTAAACATTTTCCAGTATTTGATGTAAGCAAAAATATGTTTCAGCTTGATGCAATTGTCTGGTTTGAATTTAATGGTGATGAGATGAACCTTGATACTATCGAGCGCTTTTCATTTGATAATGGCAAAATGATTTACAAGAGCCCGCCAGAAATCAAAGTTGAGGGAACGAACATTTTTGTGCGCTACAATGTCATTTGTGAATTAAAAACCAACTTGCAGTTTCATCGCTTTCCGCTCGAAGACCACCGTTTGCCGATTATGATGACTAATGAATTTGTAACGCCTGACGAGATGATTTTTGTGGTTGGTGGCACCTCGTTTGAGCTTTTTTCAAAAGAGGCGCCAGGTGGTTGGCTTTTTGGTGATTTAAGTGTGGATGCGGGTATTCAACCGCTGGCGCTTGATAAAAATGATACAGCAAAAACAGCAGAGTCTCCTAAGGCGTTATTCATTGCTAATGTCATTAAATCGTCAAGTCGTCGCTCATTGGTCATCTTTTTACCGTTGTATTCAATGGTATTTTTGGCGTTGCTGGCATTTTTAATGAATGCTGCCAATACGGCTGGTAAAATTGGGCTTGCTTCGTCAGCACTGACGGGATTGCTGGGCTATCGATTTGTTCTTGAACAGATGATTCCGCAAGTTGGGTATTTCACGACGACGGATAGTATTTATCTGCTGCTGCTTGTCTTTGCTTTTGTTAATTTTTGTATTCAGCTCTTTTTGACACGGTATGTGATGGTCAATACGGCTGACCCTGCCGCTGCGGTTACTAGTGAGCTGATTAGCAGCTGTATTTTTGTATGTGCTCTCGTGCTGCTGACCGCTGCGACTACTTACTTAATTTTATTTTAAAAATTTTCGTTTTTGGGATTTAGCAATTTTCAGGTTTGTATGTCGAAAAACCAAGGTTATTTTTTGTGCTTTCAGTTGATTTTCCAAGGTTAATTTTTGCTGCTTGTGCGCAAGGTATTTGTTTTGTGCAGGTTAGTAAGAACACGGGAGCGTAAATGTCTCCTTAGATTATTGACACAGCAAATCATTTCTTTTCATGCTTAATCCCAATTCACAAGAACATCTTTCTATTGAGGTTATGGCATGAAAAATTCTCTTCCCTTAAATAATCATAGGGTGCTCAAGTACAGTGCTTGGGGTTTTGGTATTTTTATAGTTATTGCTTTCTTGGCGTTGGTTTTTTTGCCTCGTCCATCATACAAAACAGGTTTTTTATCATTACCACTTGTTGCAACATATGCAGCTTCGCTTGCTGAAAACTATGAGATGGATAATGAAAATACCATCAAACCAGAATTCAACAAATATTGGGCAACCGTACAGCCATCCAAAATAAGCATTATGAAAGAAAAGCTCTCGTGGCTTGGCTCTTTTGTCCATCTGGGCAAACCGCCGGTATGGTCGCCAAGCTACTTTAAGTATCAAATGATTGAACTTACTAAAGCGCGTGAAGCGGCAGGGTACAAGGGCGACACAATTGTAAAAATGAGTGCAACCCCGAATACTAAAATTATCCTGTTTGGTTATGTGCAAGGGGCTATTCATTCACTTACGCGCTGTTTGCAGCAGCTCAAAACACTTGGCATGATTAATGATGAGTTAAAACTCACGAGTAGCGATTACTTCATGGTATTTACCGGCGGCATTATTAGCCGGTCTCCGCACAATATGGCAACGCTTAGTCTGGTGTGTAGATTGATGGAGCAAAACCCCGAGCGGGTAATCTATGTGCGTGGCTCACATGAGACTAAAGGCTATTGGCAAGAGCACGCCCTTAAGAATGAGCTGGTGACGTTTGCGCAGCATCTGGGCTCGGGTACCATTCCGCTTGCTAGCGAGGTAAATGCTTTTTTTAGTACTCTTCCTGCAGCAGCGTATGTGACTTTTCCTGGCAGCGAGGGAAATGATGTTATGCGTATTTCCGACTCTGGGCGTGGGCAAGATGAACAGTTAACAGAAAGTGCCTATGCTGGTTTTTTAACAAGCAAAAGCGATAAGCCAGTTGCAGTGCATGCGCTTGGTAGCAAGGCTGAAGGAAGCCAAGAAGTCAACGTAAAGGTAATTTTTAGAGGTGAAAAGAAGCGCGAAAATTATCAACCACACAATGGGCTGCGTTTACTTGCACCAGACATGGATTCGGTGGCATGGGCAACGCTGTCGTCCCCTTCTGCCTTGTATCAAAAAGCGCTTAAATTTGTGCATGATGCCTTTGTGGTGATTGCAGCAGCAAACGAGCATGCTGCGTGGACAGTAACGCTCTATAACCGCGATGTGCGCACGCAAGAGCCCTTTAAGGCAACGGTGTTTAATTTGCTTACGGGTGCTAATGCAATTAATGGTAGTAAGCCAACTGAGCCGGGGGATGGGGATAAGAAAGAGCGGGAGAGTGGAGAGAAGCATAAACAACCCGCTCCTGGTGAGCGTGTCGAACCACGCCCCGTAGGGGTGGAAGAGCGGGGTAGTGAGCAGCATACACAAACTGTTGCATTAGATACCACCACTACCAGTACCATGGCACATATAAAAGCAATTGAACAACAACTGCAAACGCTGAAAAAAGAGGTAGCTGAGTTGAAGAAGGGAATGCCTGCGACGGTTGATGGATCCGCTCTCCCACCCTTGCAGGGCGTCCTTCGACAAGCTCAGGAGGAGCGGACAGATGATAAACATGTTGCCCAATTACATGATATTCAAAATGTAAAGAATTATCCCGCTCATGGTGAGCTTGTCGAACCACGCCCCGGAGGGGTGGAAGAGCGGGGTACCACTGCCTCAGAAGAACCTTCAGCGTTTAAGCCGCTTTAAATTTAGGAATGTAGCATGAAAATAATAACACGGCTGGGGCTGCTGGCTTGTCTGGTGGTACCCGCTCATGGTGAGCCTGTCGAACCACGCCCCCGAGGGGTGGAAGAGCGGGAATCAATGTACACGCACAACATTAATACTGCCGGTGATGAAGGGCGTGAGCCGAATCTAGAAACGATGTCACAGCTGCTTACCAACAGTGCTGATGGTAAAGATATTATGCTTTTTGTTGGTGGTAAATTAAAAGATGAGTTTTTTCTTTTCAATCGCTGCTTCACTCTGCGCGATGATTACGGCGACCAGAATGATTTTATTCGGCATAAATTGCAGCTTGATAGCACGATTGTGCAGGGCCTGAAAAAGTATGGCAAGCCAGCATCACAAGCGGCTGTGCGTTTGACTAACTACATGTTATGGCAAGATGCAGGGAACTATACGCCGCTCTACATCGAAAAATTGGAACTACCTGGCGCTGATAATGCCGTGCTGGCCAATGACATTCAAGTAAAGAGTGTGCTGCCATTGCTGTTTGTTGAAGAGGCGTGGTTTAAATTAAATGTTGGTACGTTTGCAAAGCCGTGCAAAGGGCAAGATACCTTTTTAAAAATTGGCTACTTTCCTTACCAAGTGGGGCGTGGTGTAAGCATGGGCCTTCATGGAGACCTTGCGGTTGATTATCTTGGCTGGGGCGGCGAAGCTGGCTACACACGCTTTCCTGCAGCGCCACCGGGTATTTTATGGCATCAAGAAATTAATAAGAAGCTTTCTATCGATGCTTACTTTAATTTGTGGCGTGAAACAAATGCTTCTATTAGAGATACCCAAAAGACAACCAAAAAACAGTGGATGGATGGTTCACAACCGCAACGAGGCGGAGGCAATGATACGTGGTCGTTTGCCCTGCGTGCAGATTACCTGATGGAAGATGAAGACGCTGGCAGCGCGCTCCTGCAGCCATATGGTGTGTACACACGTGCTCCTGAGCAGATGATTGAAGTGCTCGGTGATGCACGCTCTGATTTGTTTACGGTGGGCACCATGGTTGATTGGAAGAAGAATAACCTGACCATAAATGTTGAAGCAGCGATCCAGTTTGGGCACCAAGATGTATTGCCGTTGGATAGAAATACGTACACCTTTGGTGTGGGTGCAACTGGGGCACTTGGGCGAGGATTTTCACATATTCGGCAAATTAATGCAGTGGTACCGGGAGGAGGACCTGTTATTGGTGCTAGCGTAGCTGAGCAAGATTTGCAGGCTGCAGGTGATGCAACTATTGGAAATACTATTATTGAATTTGACCCCACAGATAATTTAAGTCAAGTGGTCTTAACGGCTGAAAATCGTGCTTTTGGGGTGGAAGGAACAGATAAGCTATTGACGCGAGCAGGCGTGCCTGTAACCGTGGATCCTCTGGGAAATAATATCTTCAATTCAAACGTTTTTGGTAACAGTCGCTTCAGAAAAGGCTATCGTCTAGAAAACCGTGGTGTCATGTTCATGGCCGATGCGATTTACGATTTTGAAGATAAGCCAGTTAGTGTGGCTGGAACATTGGGCTACATTTCTGGCGATAAGTATCCATACAACGATGAAACATCGCGTATTTTTAGAGGCTTTATTCCACAACGCTCACGCTACCGTGGCTATGGCGTAAAAAACTGGCTCATGTTTGAACGGCAAATTATTCCGCGACCAATTAACATTTCATATCGCACGCTGAGCGCTTACAACAACTTAAAAGATTTAAGCAACTTACAATTTTTTGGTATTGGTGCTACCTGGTTTCCCTTCAAAAAACGCTCGAGAGGGCATGTGGGTGCTGATGTAATGGTGCTTGGTGAAGTGGCATCACTGAATAAATGGGATGTGCATGGCAAGCATCCTGACCCAGCGATTGAACTGCAGCTGGAACGTTTACGCAATACCCCAGCAGGTGGACAACCAACCTTGTTCAGTGGCTGGGAAAGTGCTGAAAACGCCAGCCGTTATCTGGGGCTTGAAATTGATTTCCGTGCTCATTACAACGTGCTAGAAAATTGTGACTTGGTTGCAAACCTCAGCTTCTTTATTCCAGGTACGCTATACAGCGACTTAAAGGGGCAACCAAATATACTGACGCAGCGGATTGATAAAGATGGTTTTCTGCGCTACGACAGTCTTGGTGATAAAACAGCACTGGGCTTTATGATTGGCTTTCATTACGCATTTTAGGAACGAGTATGATAAGCAAAACTAGGATTCTTTTAAATAAATTAGTATAACACTCCCGCTCATGGTGAGCTTGTCGAACCACGCCCCGTTAGGGGTGGAAAAGCGGGAAGCAGATCTGCCCGATCCGCCCTTCCACGTCCTGCGGACGCGCCCTTCGACAGGCTCAGGGGGAGCGGGGAATAACTTTATTGGAAATTATATGAATTTAGTAATATGCCTTTTAATGATGCTCATGGTGCTGCCATGTGCGGCATTAACGCTAGAAGATTTGGATGATATCGTTGCTCAAGCACTTGCAGCGGCGCCGACAGATGCTCATGATGTTACACGTGCCGCATACAAGCCAATGGGCTATGATGCTATGCTTGCGCGGGTTAAGCAGAATATGTCTTGGTATTTTAATAATTTTGGTATTTCACTAGAACAGCTACCAGTAGAATTAAAAGAAGAAGTTCAAAATCAGGTGGTGTTATTAACCAAGGCGTTAGTAACAAAAGCAAAACAAGGCCCTGTTTCTAATCAGGCAGTGCAGCAAGCGGTAGCTACAATGCTTGCTGGCGTATTTAACCCAAAAGACCGATATGTTGTGTTACCGCAGTTGCCAGCATATGTTGATAAGACGATTAGTCAGATTCAAAAAGAAGCTGGCCTAGAAGAAAAAGATTTAACCCCGGGAGCAGAACGCGCCATTAAAATGCATAAGCAGTTAATTAATAACAAAGTGCAGCATCGTTTGAAAAAAATAAAACGCAGCTACACTACTGATAAAGAGATTAATCAGCTTGCTGATGAACAAACGCAACTATTGCTCAAACAGTTGTGGCTGAATACACAGCGGCAGGCACAACAGTTGACCATGGCGTATCTTGCCGAGCATCATAAAAAGAGTAGCTTTTATGCACAGCCCCCTGAGGCTAAACGCTTGCAGTGCATAGCGAATGCGCTTAAGAAACAGATCAAGAGCTTTTAATTGCACCCGCTCTCTCTTGGCCCTGGCGGGCCGGCGCCGTTCAGAACTTGCGTTCTGTACGACGCGTCCGCAGGACGTGGAAGAGCGGCAATAAAGAGCTTTCTGTCCCGGCTTTTCCACCCCTAACGGGGCGTGGTTCGACAGGCTCACCATGAGCGGGGAGATAAAATTGATTTGGAGAGTGATGCTAGAATCTAGTTTCGAAACAAGTCTAATACCAGTGCTGCCATGAAGGGTAAGGCTCTACTTGATCATAGTCATCAAAGAGTGGTCCGTTAATGTAGGTATTGCAGTACATTGGTAACACTATGTGTTCTAGTAATTTGATAGCGGCTTTAAAATCTTCATGGTTGTTCATACGGACAGCAATGCTACCATCAGGGTCCTTGAGTACCATCTCAACAGTTGCTAGCAGACGCACTACCAATTGTGCTAACGGTTTGCGGGCTTCAGGGAGAGTATACACCATCCGTTGCCACGCATCTTGCTTAGGATTATTACGGCGTTTTTCAAGTAGTTGCTCGAATGAACCATTGCGCTGTGCTTCAAATTTTAATGCTTGCATGTCAAAAGGCCACCATTGGTCTTGTTTAACCAATGGCCATAATTCACTGGTAGGAAGCACGGTGGACGCTGATGTTTTGTTCTGATGCTTTTGCAGTACGCTAGTGACAATACTGAGCTGATTATCTTTTTGCTGTTCGCCTTCTTCTTGCAGCCAACTGTCAAAACCAAGTAGGCCTCGGGCAGTAGTGATACTTGTCCAATCACGTCGGTAGAGCTGTTCTTCAATCACTGTGTGGCTCTCAGATTTGTATGATTGTAAAGTAAAGCAGCGAAATGGTCCCCGGATAGGATGCTTAATGCTATCTTGAGCGCACTGAGGGGTCCATGGCTGGACAATAGCAATAAAGTTATTAGCCTTTTTTTGGTTCTCTTTGTTGTTTATCTGTTCTTGATTGAATGGCACTACTTGCAGCGGGACACCACGTTGCCATGGGTTGGTAATGGTAACGTGGTGATCACCCGTCATGTTGTCAGCATAGAGTAAATTAATAATATTGCTGTACCAGCAGCTACGTAGCATGCGAATAGCAGGAGTCAGAAGCTCAGGGTTTTTACATGCTTCATGTAGGATAAAGAGGGCGCGAAGTGGAGTATTACTAGTCTGTTGCAGTACTGGCTTTTCGTTGCGGTCGCTCAGCCGCTCCCCATCAATTAACTGTTTGGTTGGCAGTGCTGGCGCTTCTAGCGGTTCCCACAATTTTGCTAATTGGTCATTGTGCACGTTATGGGTAAAGAAATAGGAAAGATGCTGGCTCAAGCGAACAACATCAGGCAGCGATTGCAATTGCACATTAAGGAAAGATTTTGACATGCCGTACACGCGATCAAGCTGAGCTGTTTCGTGTGTTATCTTTTTTTCAACTGATGATTTTATCGTTGGGATTGCATTAGCAAGTTGAGCAACCTCCTGTTGCAGGATGGGGGTAAGCTGTGCCATAGAAAGTGATTGCACCGAAGTGTTGGCTACTGTCCACAAGCTGTGAAAGAGGGCATAACGAGTTAATGCTTCTTGCGAAAAACCTTCAGCAATGAGTTGCCGCTTAGCAGGAGACATAAAAGTGTAGAGAAGCTCTCCTCCGCTGATAAAATCTTTGTACAAACTATTGTCTGGCGTAAATCCCGGAAATAGGTGTGCCATTTGTTGGAGTAAATAATTGATGCGAATGTTTTCTCGTGAAGAGCGAGGGTACATACTCAAAAAATCAACAAAACGTACATGTTTAATTCCCTGCTCTTTGAGCCGTGTAGTGAGGTCATGCAAAAAATAGTCATATTTGTAGGGAAATTTAATACCTTTGGTAAAGAGCATCTGTTCAGCTTCAATATTCTTTAGCCCTTCTGAGCGAACATTACCAAGCCCAATTAAGCAGCGCACTTCGTACGGTTTGGCATCTTTGAATAAGTATGGCTGCCCTTCGTACTCAAAGGGGATCCATCGATTAGTGTTTTGTTTGCTGAGCAGCACAATATTTTTTAAAAACATTGCATGTGGTTGAGTGGGGTCATTTAGTTCTGGTAAAAAGTAACCATGGGCGTCAATAGCTTCTTGGGTGAGCGCGAGAGCCTTTTCATACGACGCTACCAAATGTGCTCGCTGGTTGAGGGCATATTCTCGCCGCTTAGCAAGTTCGTGCTCATCGTACTCGGTAGCTGCATCGACAAAAACATGGCCATCAGGCTTGTAGGTAAAATGGCTTACTTGTGCAGGAAGATCAGCAATAAAAACATTGTCAGCATATTGAAAAATCTCAGCCAATTGTGATGATGAGTTGTCAACATGGCCAAAAGACCGTAAGTCGTTACCGTGGCGCATCCAGTTTTTAATATTGCCTAGAGTAGTGCTTTTTCCAACGCCATCGACAAAGCTGCAAAAGATATAAACAGTTGGCTCGCCGTGCGCTGGGACTAAATGCTTGGTAAAGGTTTGTGCAAAATGTTGAGCATGTAGGGTAGCACCAGGGCCTTGTTTAAGCGTAATTTCGATAGGATAAGTTAAATCAGGGCCAATAAAAAAGCGATGGAGCGGTAGGGTGGAGCGCTGTAAGTGCCTGATGTATTCGATAGAGAAAAGAACATCTTGCGTACCGGCGATTTGTTGGTTGCCCACGCGGAAGGCTTGACGGTGCATGAGATGCCAAAAACGTTCAAGAACAGCCAGTACTTTTTTATGATCTGTTTTGGTAAGGAGCTTGAGCATATATTCTTCGGCTTCAAGCATAAAGGGCAGCGCATCACCCAGTGCATGTTCTTGTAAGATGGTGGCGCGATCATCAAAAATTTCTACCAAGTGAGCATCAATATGTTGAAAAGTTGGATCAAGCAGTGTTGGATATTTTGTTTGGATTTTTTGTAGCTGTTTAAATAAAAAGCCGGTCATGAAGCCAAAGCGGTTGTGTAGTTTTAGTGACCACCCACTATTGTTTTTGCGCATTGCTTCATCATTAATGCGCTCTTGGGCAAAATTAGTTTGATATTGTGGCATTGCCTGCTCTTCGTAGCCCATAATTATTAATCGACCGTCCAGATTGAGCCCAGCGTTGCTCATGTAGTTTTCGAGT
Organism: uncultured bacterium; assembly: GCA_903825355.1. Taxonomy (GTDB): domain Bacteria; phylum Babelota; class Babeliae; order Babelales; family RVW-14; genus CAIKAH01. The sequence goes on from CAIKAH010000009.1 coordinate 13,499, forward strand.
TGATCGAGGCTTTGTGAGGTGTAGGCCAACAAGAAGGGGTGGTATTCGTGGGTATAGCGGCCTTCTGGCGAAAGTTCATAAGCGTTTACAAAACTATCGATAAACCCTTTGATATCATTATGTTCTAGCACCGTTTCTTGCGGCACCGTAGCGCTTAGGGTAGCTGAAAGGAGAAGCGGTAGTATGGCGTAAAATAGATTAATCATTACTAATGACTGCCCTGGTTAAAAGATCCTGGATTGCGGTTATTCCTGAGAGCATCCACTTCTTCATCAGAAATATTGTTACGCTTTTTGAGTAACTCAAAAAGGCTACGTACCACGGTAGTCATATGTTCATGGTAGTCACGTTCAAAGCGAGTATTGCGTAAATTTTCTTCTAAATATTCAAGCTCAGTTAGGTATTTGATTGCATCTTGAATATCTTCTCGCTTGATGGCGTCGATAAATAATTTGTTGACGTAATCGTACGAAATAGCGATGGATTCAGCAACTGCCGGTGAGTATTTATTGAGTAAGTAATCAAGAAGATAATCAGCTTTTTTTTTGGCTGTGGCAGGGGTCCCTTGTGCAGGGTTGAAGACTTTTTTAGTAACCGGATCAACTTTTAAACGCACCAAAAATTCGTGCATAATTGCTAATTGGTCAACGATGTACTCCCAGTAGCGGGTTGATTGAAACTGCTCAGGCTTATCAACAAAATAAAACCACGGCTCATCTTTGAACATTTTGACAACATCGGCAATCGCTTGATCAACTTGCTCAAGAGGAAGCGTGGAGAAATGAAACCCTCCAATGACGCAGGCCCGTGGGTAGTAGGGGCTGAGGTACTGTTTGTAAAATGCTTGTTCTTTGCGCGGATGACTAAAATCGATAAGTTGCTTGAAGTTGCCTGACGCGATCATATCGGCAAGCTCTTTTTTGGCTTCGCTTGAAAGTGTTTGCTCTGTGGAAGGAGTTTTGAGGTTCCGCTCTTCCACCCCTACGGGGCGTCCTTCGACAAGCTCAGGATGAGCGGAAATGATATTATTGATTATTGGTTTGTGAGCATTAAGAGAAATGGGCAGAGAGGTTTCGGGTATAGAACAAAAACAATTCGAAGCAACTAAAAAAAGAATGAAGGTTAAACACAGTTTTGTTCGGTAAAATCCGCTCCCCCTGAGCTTGTCGAAGGGCCCCCCGCAGGGGTGGAAGAGCGGTTCTCTATTCTTGTTCATAACCAAGCTCCTTGAGCACAGGCACAATAAGCGAAGTAAGCTGTTCTATTTGCATACAGAGAGTATTGATGAGTTCTGCTGCTTCAAGCGGTCTGGTGCTTTCTTGTTCATATAACGTAGCAAGGTTGTTCGTGATTTGGATGAGTGTTCCTACCGTTGATTGTGCCTCTTGGTAGCATACCTCACCAATATCATTAGCAAAACAAGCAAGCCACGCGGCAACATGTTCAAGCGAAATAATTAATTGTTTGTGTTCAAAGCGCTTTGTTTTTTCGGCTATTTCTGCAGCGAGTGAATTGGTGTTAGTGGGATGCTCAAGTAATAAAAGCATAGTGCGTTGATAATGTCTGCTGTTTACTACTACGCGGCGGAGTGCCATAATCAGAAGGGGTATGTCGCTCATTGGTAGGATACTATCAAGCATAGGTAGCATTTTGTTGAAAGCGCTACTGCCCTTTGATAGTACCAACGAAATGAGTGCGCTTGCTAGTCCAAGGGCAAGCGCATCTTGCATTTTGGAGATTACGGCGCCTTTAAACTCACGTCTCTTCTTCCAGTCTTCTGCAAATTGTTGCATCGCTTGAGCCTCTGCGGCTTTGTAGCGATCATAAACATGTTGACTATCTACCGGTGAGGTTGTTGGTTGTTCATCTGGCTTAAGCCATTTATACATAAACCAACTTACGCTGGCGGCAGCAATAATACCGGTGCCGGTCGCAGCAATAATGCGTTTTTTACGACGATGAGTAATTGTTTCTTTGCAAATTGTTTGTTGATCAGCAATCCGCACATTACTCATGCGTTCATATGCAGAAGCAGCGCACACTGTATGTGCTGTGATGATAATAAGCGTAAAAAAGATGACCAAGCTTTTTTGGAATAATCTCACAGGCGAACCTTTTTAACCATGCATAGAGTGAGGGAACGTGTCTTTTTCGTAGTAATCATCATGTCCTGCTCCGCGTCCTGGTTTAGGGAGCGTAGAGGCGTACAGATTTTTCTTTTGTGTGTTTGGTTCCACGAGTTCTTGTAGCCGTTCAAATAAATTAGCGATATTGGCTTTTATAGCATTGATAAGATTTTTATTTGAATCAAGACGCTCATCAAGTTCTCGAACATTTTTTGCCTGTGTAAGAATGCGTTTAACATCTTCGAGGCATCGTACAATTTCTTCAGCAAAAAAGACGATTTGATCGTGTTTGTCGTAGTAGGGAAGTCGAAGCTGAATGAGGTTTATGATATAGTCAATTTGACGTACATAAGCACCAACAAGCATGCGCCAACCGAGCGTGCGGTGGTTGGTTTCTTGTTGGTCTTCTGCTAGGCGGAGCGTCATATCTTGTCCACGAAGCATATCTTTAAGGCCATCACGGAGCATGGTGTTAAGATTAACAAACGTTGTGTTAACCATTTTTGAAATACCAACTATTTCAGCTCCACGGAAAGCACTATGCCCACCATGAAATAACCCATCACGAAGAAATTTTGTCCCTTCAATGAGTTTGATAATGAAGGATTCCCAGAGTCCACCGATAAGGAGATTTGCTGTTTGTTCTACTTGATTTTTAACTACCTTACTTCCTGCTTGTGCAGAAGCAACTCCAAGTCCGAGCCACATACCATCCCAAAAATTAGAAATATCTATATCACGATAAAGCCATGCATCTTCGCCTGCAAATCCTTGGACTATTGCACGGCCCAGTTTTTGATCAAATTCTTCAGGAACTGTTAATTTATCCATTTCAAGAGAAAGGTCTTGTAGCTGTTTTTGAATTTGTTCACGATCTTTTGCTGTAGTAGCTTTTGCAAGATCTTCTCGTAATTTGGTTTGTAAATTTTTTATTTCCAAGCCGGTTTGAATTCGCTTCATCAGTGGCGTATCTTGTTCATAACTATAGCTATATGGAGAGTGATACATTGCAGGACGTTTAGCAGTTAGAATGCTGAAGCAGCTTGCTAATAAAGTTCCTATTAAAAGACGATTAAGTTTCATAAATTCTAGATACCTCTATAAATCAAGTGTTGTTTTTAAGCTTCTTCTAATGCACGAGCCAAGTATTTGCCAGTAATACTTTGCTTGCATGTTGCAATATCTTCTGGGGTGCCAAAGGCAACAATGTTACCACCGCGTTCGCCGCCCTCTGGCCCAACATCAATCAAGTAATCAACGCTTTTAAGGACGTCAAGATTATGTTCAATAACCAGTACTGAATTGCCACGATCAACCAATTTATTGAGCACCAAGAGTAATTTTTCAATATCAGATGAATGCAGTCCTGTAGTTGGTTCATCTAAAATGTACATGGTGCTGCGGTCACGCTTTGCAAGTTCATTTACTAATTTGATGCGCTGTGCTTCCCCACCTGAGAACGTCGTAGACGATTGACCAAGTTTGATGTAATCAAGGCCTACTTCTACGAGCAAGTCTAACCGTTTTTTGATACGTGGGAAGTTTGCAAAAAATGCTTGAGCTTCAAGCACCGACATATTCAAAATGTCGGCGATATTTTTATCTTTAAACTTAATCTCAAGCGTTTGGTAGTTGTAGCGTTGGCCATTGCATGATTTGCAGGTAATTTGTACATCTTCTAAAAAATGCATAGAGACGGTTATGGTACCTTCACCGCTGCATTCAAAACAGCGTCCGTCAGCAACGTTAAAACTAAAACGACCAACTTTGTAGCCACGTGCGTTACTTTCTGGCAGTGAGGCAAAAAGATCGCGAATATCATTAAAAATGCCAAGATACGTTGCAGGGTTAGAGCGTGGGGTGCGTCCGATAGGACTTTGGTCAACAAGCACTACATTCCGCAGTTCTTCAATGCCTTCGATTTCATCAAAATACTTACCGATGGCGTAACCCGTGTGGAAAAATTGTACCAGAGCTGGGGCTAGCGTTTGCATCACCAGGCTGCTTTTACCTGATCCTGAAACACCAGAAACAGCGCTAAATACCCCGATTGGAAATTTTACTGTGAGCTTATTCAAATTGTTAGCACGGGCTCCTTTGAGTGTCAGAAAAGCGTTTGGTTTGCGGCGTTCTGCTGGTGTTCGGATGGCACGGTGCCCTGATAAAAATGCGCCTGTTACGGAGGTTGGGTTTGCCGCTACCTCACTTGGTGTGCCGGCGGCAGTAACTTCGCCTCCTAAAATACCCGCTGCAGGCCCCATATCAATCAAATAATCTGCCGCGCGAATGGTGTCCATATCGTGTTCTACGACTATTACGGTGTTTCCTAAGTCGCGGAGTACTTTCAGCGTATTAATTAAGCGATCATTATCACGCTGATGTAAACCAATACTTGGTTCATCGAGAATGTATAAAACGCCACTCAATGAAGAGCCGATTTGTGTAGCTAGCCGAATGCGTTGCCCTTCTCCACCAGACAGGGTACGTGCGGTACGGCCCAAGTTAAGGTAGGCAAGGCCTACGTTTTCAAGAAAGGTAAGGCGAGTAACTACTTCACGTAGCAGCGGTGCTGCAATTTCTTGCTGCTCAGGCGCAAGAGGAATGGTTTTGCAAAATGCCAGCAATTTGCCAATAGACATTTGGCAAAAATCATAAATATTAAACCCATTAATGGTAACCGCGAGAGCTTCATCTTTGAGGCGTTTGCCTTGGCAGCGGTCGCACAGCCGTTCACGTTCTTGTGGCTGCATATAGGATGATGGTCCTTCTTCATCGCCGCCACGTCCTGTTGCCATTGCTTCCCAAGGATTGTAGTTAAAACCTAACCCATGGCAACCAGCACAGGCGCCGAGAGGAGAGTTAAAGGAAAAAAAGCGCGGTTCAAGCTCGGGGAATGAATGAGCGCATGTAAGGCAGATACGCTTAGAAGAATAAAAATGCTCTTTTTCATCTTGGTCAATAACACTGCAAAGCCCGTTATTGATGGCGAATGCTTTTTCAATGGCTTCTTGTAACCGTACCGCATCGGTAGGGCAAATAGTGACACTATCAATTAAGATGCTGATATTATGCTTATTATTTTTTGCTAGTTTAAGAGCTTCAATTTCCTGCGCATCTTTAAAGCGATATTGTGTCCCGTCAACAAGAAAGCGATAATATCCTTGCTCAAAGTGTCGCGTCAGTTCATTTTTAAATTCGCCTTTGCGTTCAATTGCAATTGGCGCACCAATAAGGACGGTAGTTCCATCAAATTTTTGTAAGAGTGTTTGCGTAATGCTTTGAGGCGATTGGGCAGCAATTGGATGTTTACACGTTGGGCAATGAGGCTGGCCAACACGAGCAAAGAGTACACGTAGGTAATCGTAAATTTCGGTAATTGTGCCAACAGTAGAACGGGGGTTGTAGCCAACGGTTTTTTGGTCAATAGCAATGGCAGGGCAAAGGCCATCAATTTTTTCTACATCGGGTCGCTTGGCAATACCAAGAAATTGCCGTGCGTAAGAAGAAAGTGATTCAACGTAGCGTCGTTGTCCTTCTGCGTAGAGAGTATCGAGTGCAAGAGAGCTTTTACCTGACCCTGATGGGCCCGTAATGACAACAAGCTGCCCTTTAGGAATCTCTAGACTTACCGATTTAAGATTGTGTTCTTTTGCTCCGGTAATTTTAATTGTATTGGTACTCATGGTATGGTAGCCCCCGGCAAGCGGTCATTGTTCAATTTAACGCGCCATTCTAGCACTCTTTGCCAAAATTGTCACGTACAACCAGCTCAGCTACCTTCAGGGAGGCCTTCTTCGTTACTCAATAATCTTGCCCTCTTCTACCAGCTTGCTGTTGGTCTTGCCAACTAGAAAAGCAATAGGAATCCAGGCTGCAATTATGCCCAACGATACCATAGAACCATATGAAACCAGATTTATACCGGCTTGCACTACCGGGAAGGCTGCAATAACACCAGCTCCGAATGCTTTAGCGGAGCGACTGCCAAACCCGTCCATCCAGCTTTTTGCTTTGAATTTAATATCTTTACTCGTTGGAATATACATAAGCTCTTTGCAAGGGTTATTAAAAGCATAGCTCAGTCCTTTGAGTGCTACCATTGCCCCAAAAAAGAACCAAAGCCCGTTAAAGTACCAGGCGCACAAGATAGCAAGGGCAATCGTAGCAGGATAAGCCACCAAGCAGAAGGTAATTCCAAAGCGTCTGATGAAGAAGCTGGTGCCTGCAAAGGCAAAGAAAAGAGAAAGCATGTTTACTGCAATACCAAACGTACCCATAAAGCTAGTCATGGTTTCAGGTGATGGGTAAACGCTATGGGCTATTATCATCATTTGAAGATGTAAAATTTCGCCTATAATGTCATAGACGGTACCAATAACCAAAATGCCCATTAGGTATGGTGTTGATAGGAGTAAGCGAAGCCCCTCAAGTGCACCTGTTGCCGCTTTGGGTGAAGGTGGGGTGATCGTTGATACTGGGTCTTCAGGATGGTGATACATAAAAAGACGCAGCATGAAGGGGACAATAATTAAGCTTGCAGCTCCACCTAAAACCAAGGGCACAATGCCAAAAAGCTGTGCATGAGATGCTAGGTAAGCTCCTCCAATAGCCCCAACTTGTGCGCCAATAAGAATAATCGGGTATCCGCGTTTTGCTGCAATAGGGTCGATTGTACTTGCCACAAACCCCCAAAATAGAGGAATAATGAGCGTGCCCATGCTTTCAAAGGCAAAATACGAAAACCAGCCAATAAACCTTAATGTGTCACACTTGGTATTGGCAAATCCTATCACGGGGTGGGCAAGACAGCATGCAATAGCGATAAAAATGGCGCTGTAAATACCGCACAAAAGAAAGACAAGATTATGTTTTTCAAGAGTATCAACCAGCTTTGCATACAGCATTAGAATAACAACTAGACCAATTAGGGAGGCAATTTTAGCGTAGGCTAGGTAGTCAGGGCCAACGGTAGTTAAGAAAATGGCTTCTTTGACTGATTTCATGAGCCAATAGGTACCGATTATGAAAAAAAAGACGGCAGATAAGAGGCTGAATTTTTTTGCTTCTTCTCCAGAAATATCGCCCCAAAGGGCTCGACAAATAGTAGATATCATCGAATACAACCTCTCTTTTAAAAATAAAAAATGCGAGCGAATCTGGTGTAATACAAAAACGAGCAAGCTATTTTTCCTATCTTTTTTGGAAGCAATATCAGTATGATCTTGGTAGAGAATGATTGCAATCTTATCGGTAAAAAGGGGTTTGATGATGAGTCTAAGAGTCAAGCGGCTGTTGCGATGGTTATTTGTACTTTCCATACTAGCTGGAGCTGGGTATGTAGGGTATCATGCGTATCGGTATGCAGTTGATGCGGTAGTAATGAGAATTAAACGAGATATTAAAGATAAGGTTTTTGGGGTGATTAACCCGCTTCGATGGCCTAAAAAATTTTTGGGGCTTTAAGGTTGCTATGAAACACGATGTGCTTGTAAATGAGTGCTTGATTATTCCTGAACATGAACTGGAGATTGCTACCAGTCGCGCGGGAGGGCCTGGGGGGCAACACGTAAATAAAACAGATTCTCGTGTTACGGTGCGCTGGAATGTGTTCACCTCACAAGTACTTGATGAAACACAAAGAGCACGAATCATAAAAAATATGCAGGCTCAGCTGACTACCGAGGGAGATCTTTTGGTCCACAATAGTGAGTCGCGTAGTCAGCTTGACAATAAAGAAGCGGCATTAGCCAGTTTGGCTTCATTAGTGAAAAAAGCATTATTGGTTCCTAAGCGACGTAAGCCGACTAAAGCTTCTAAGTCGGCTAAGATTGCTCGCGTTAATGAAAAAAAACACCGCGGGCAAATTAAGAAAATGCGTACTAAAAAAAGTATGTATGAATAAAAAACATTGTTTGTTTTTGCTCAACATGCATCAATTATTCTTGGAAATGTGAACAATAGTGATCTATTTAGCGCAAATAAATCACTATTTCAGCAAATGTTTTACTTACGCTATTTTCTGAAGCAAGCTAGGTTCATGTTTTTGTGAAATCTATAGCCACAACAATAAGGAGTTGAATGATGGCATTCACGATCAAATCAAAAAAAAGCGGCAAATTGTATCACCTGCATTCAAAAGAGGTGACTCTTGCCAAAGGTCGCAAGCAAACAATTTATTACTTTGCAGGCGAAGCTGGTAAAGATGCAATTAATGCATTGCCAGATGGTTACGAGACCATGGAAAATGAGCGCACAGGGTTGCCTATGCTGCGCAAAAAGAAGAAATAGAAACATACGTTTTTATAAAAAAGGTGGATACGATGCTAAGTTGTATCCACCTTTTTTATTTTAATCGATTTTAGGAAGCACCTTAATTAGATCAAGAATGGTCAATGCATCAACATACTCTGCTGGGGGCCCCCAATGAGTTATCCCGTTTTTTGATAATAGACTTGTTTCGAAACTAGATTCTAGCATCACTCTCCAAATCAATTTTATCTCCCCGCTCATGGTGAGCCTGTCGAACCACGCCCCGTTAGGGGTGGAA
>CAIKAH010000010.1 GCA_903825355.1 uncultured bacterium
CCTCAAAAACCTAATTGACTAACTGTCATTACGCAGTTGGCGCAGAGTAGGGTTGAGGACTTCACTTTTTCAAGAAAAGCATTACACTGATGATTATTCAAAAAAGAACATTTCCATTTCATGTGGCTTTTTGCTAAGCCGTCTAGCGAAAAAGGTTAAAATTACTGTGAATCTTACTGATGTTATCGATAGTCTTGTTGACGAGCGTGGTCTCGATCGTGAAAAAGTCGTTACGATTGTATGCGAAGGTATAGCTGCAGCTTACGGCAAAAAATATCCGGGCGTAACCTTTTATGTTTCCTTCAATAAAAAAACAGGAAACCTGGACGTTGCTTCAGACAAAGAAGTTGTAGCAAATGTCTTAGATGAAGACTTTGAGATATCGTTGCGGAAAGCAAAGATAATTGACCCTAATGCTACACTCGGCATAACATTGCAAGTGCCATTTGAAGAAGCTGTTGGGCGCATAGAAATTTTAACAGCAAAGCAAATTATTGCTGGTAAAATTCGCGAACTTGAACAGTTGGCTGTTTACGAAGAATATAAAGATAAACAAGGTTCTATTATTTCTGGTACCGTGCATAAGCGCGAACGTGCTGGCTACGCTGTAACTATTGGTGAAGTATTAGCAATATTACCATTCGAGCATATTATTCCTCAAGAGGTAATTCGCATAGGCCACCCTGTTCGAGCACTGCTTAAAGAAGTAACCCCTATTGCTCGCGGTGATTATCAATTAGTCCTTGACCGTGTATCAGGCGAATTTGTTCAGCAATTGCTCGAAATAGAAATACCAGAAGTGTTTGAAGGACTTGTTGAGATTCAAAAAGTAGTGCGCATTCCCGGTTACAAAACTAAAATTATTGTCGCCTCAAATAGAAAAGAAATAGATCCTGTCGGTACTTGTGTTGGGGTAGGCGGCGCACGTATTAAACCTATCTTACGTGAGCTTGGCCAAGAAAAGATTGATCTTATTCAAGCCACTGATTCTATAGAAAAATTGGTACGGTATAGCCTTAAGCCTGCAGAAATTGACCGCGTTGAGGTTATGGATGGTGGCAAGGTCACCGTTTGGCTTGCTCCCGATCAACGGTCTTATGCGATAGGCAAGATGGGTCAAAATATTAACCTGGCATCAAAGCTGGTGGGGTTGGAAATACAACTACAAGATCTTGCTGGACCAGAACAAACCATCACGCTTGATAGTGCGCAGGAAGACGAGAGTGATTATGACCATGAACGGACAGATGAATAATAATTTTGCTCGGGTGATCTAAGCATGCGCGTGTATGAATTTGCAAAACAACAAGGACTTACAAGCAAGGAGATCCTTGCAGAATTAAAGTCTGCTGGTTTTGCTTTACCAAATCATATGGCCATGCTATCGCCAGAAGCGCTTGCGTGTCTTGAAAAAAAATATAATAAAGCAGTTTCTAAGGCTGTTCCGGAGATGCCGGCGACACAAAAAAATGTCAAAACAGCCCCTTCGAAGCAGATAGTTAACGTTAACACTAAGCTCGAGTCTGAAAAAAAGGCTCCACAGGAGGCTCTTATTGCCCCGCATAAATCAGTAGCTCATACTGCTACTCACACAAAAGCAACTGCCCCGTTATTGACAAAGCCTCATCACGGGCCTATAAGCAACCAAAGACCTACACATGAACGCATCCTTTCTTTTGAAGAAGAAGAAGACGCTGAACTACGTGAGCAAGAACGCATTAAGCGTTTAATTAGCACGAGTGCTCTGGTTGGGCTTCCTGCAATCGGCCAACAGGGGCCCCGTCGTCGTAGGCGCCGCAAAGCTCGCCCTGCCCCTGTCCGCGAAGCCCCAAGGGTTGCTGTAACACAGGCAACTATTGAGCCTGGTTCTATGACCGTAGCTGATATCGCTAAGCTCTTTGGTAAGCAACCTAGTGAAATCATTATGATGTTGCTAAAAAAAGGCATGGTTTGCAATCTGAACGCAGTTGTTAATCAAGATGTTGTTCGCTCAATTGGCGATGCGTTAAATATTGCGATTACAGTAAAAGCGTCTACCGCTGGGTCACAATCTGCAACGTTTGTAAAGAAAAACAGTGTTGATGGCTCTGCTAGGGCTCCAATTGTAGTAGTTATGGGTCATGTGGACCATGGAAAAACTACATTGTTGGATTTTATTCGTAAAATGAATGTTGCTGCTAGCGAAAAAGGCGGCATTACCCAGCATTTACGTGCCTGGGAGGTAAATCATCCACATGGCAAGCTGGTGTTTCTTGATACCCCTGGACACGAAGCGTTTTCTTATATGCGCCAGCAAGGTTCAAAGATTACTGATATTGCTATTTTGGTAGTTGCTGCTGACGACGGCATTATGCCTCAAACTATAGAAGCGCTTGAGCATGCTAAAAAAGCTGGCGTTCCCATTATTGTAGCGATTAACAAAATAGATAAAATTTCATCTCCTTCTGCTATTGAAACTATCAAGCGGCAGTTGGCGCAACATGATCTGATGCCTGAAGATTGGGGTGGCCAAACTATTATTGCTCCAATTTCAGCTAAAACAGGACAGGGTGTAGATCATTTACTGGAGATGGTGTTGCTACAATCGCAGATGATGGACTTAAAAGCAACCACTAACAAGCCTGCGCATGCGTTTATTTTAGAATCGCATGTGGAAAAGGGGCTTGGTGCTGTTGCAACGGTTATTGCACGTGACGGGGTTCTGCGTGTTGGTGATTATTTTACTGTTGGTACATGTACCGGTAAGGTGCGTATTTTGATAGATACGTTTGGTAAAAAAATTGCTGAGGCTGGCCCGTCAGTTCCTGTTCAATTGATTGGTTTTGATTCTATTGCTGGGCTTGGTGATGAACTTACCGTAGTAAATCAAACCGAATATAGCAAGATGCGCTCACAAAAGGTGCAAGCAGAGCAAACATTTTCTGCGCCACAGATAGCTCCTGTGGTTACTGCGCAAAAATTTGCACAAAAAGGGGCGTCTCCTCAAAAAGCCATAAATCTTATTGTCAAAACCGATACTCGTGGATCAAAAGAAGCGGTGATGGGTTCTATTGATAAAGTGGTTAAGGCAAATAAAGAAATTAAATGCCCAATCGTTATCGTGAATAGTGGCATAGGTGATATTACAGAAGGTGATATTGAGCTTGCTGAAGGTACTGATTCAATCATTCTTGGCCTTCATGTGAAGGTAGAAAAAAATGCACTTTCTCTTGGTAAAGAGATGGGTGTAAAGATTGAGCTCTATGGCATTATTTATGAGATGGTCGAATATTTGAGCAAATTGCTCCAATCCAAAAAAGAGATTCAGTATTCTTGGAACAAGGTTGGTGAAGCTAATGTTCTTAAGGTGTTTGATATCAAGGGGATTGGTATTATTGCTGGTTGCTATGCACGTGACGGTGTTATTAGCCGAGGCAACAAAGTCGAATGTATTCGCGGCAATAAGAAAATTGGCGAAGGCAAAATTACTTCATTGCAACGTGACCGTAAAACAGTTAAAGAAGTACACGCAGGATATGAATGCGGCTTTACTGTTGAAGGGTTTAATGAGTGGCAAGAAGGCGATACTGTGCTTTGCTATGCTGAAACCAAAATTGACTAATATCTTAGAGCAGGCCCGATCGGGCCTGCTCTATTTTCTTCTCCCTTTAGAATATCTCTATCGTTTTCTTTTTTTTATTGATCAGGCCATAAAAAAATATTGTGCTCCTAACACAGCTTACCCATTCAAGATTATTAGCGTGGGCAATTTAACAGTTGGTGGTACTGGTAAATCAGTAGTCATCCCTTTTTTAGCAAAAATGCTCGGTGTTGAATATTCTGCCGTGGTGATGCGAGGATATGGCGGCACCCAAGAACGTGCAAATCAGCCAATGCTGGTTAGTGATGGAAATCAATTGTTCTGTTCTGTTGCTGTTGCGGGGGACGAGGCGGTGATGCATGCAATACACCTTGCTTGTCCCGTGGTGGTGAGTGCACAACGTCGGCACGGATGTGATATAATTAATAATTTATTTTCCCCCCGCATACGCTATGTACTCTTAGATGACGCCTATCAGCACCATTCAGTAAAAAAAGACCAGGAGATTGTGTTGCTTGATGCACGCAGGCCTTTTGACAACGGTCATTGTTTGCCGCTAGGGCGGTTACGAGAAAAAGATCTTTCACGGGCATGTTTTGTTATGTTAACGCATGGTGATCAGATTAGTATTGCGCAGCGAGAAGCGTTACAAATACAACTGCAAAAGCAGCTAGGCGCAAAACCCTTTTTTTGGGGTAAGCATGCGATTGATGGTTTGTACCACAATAACGAAGAGGTTGTTTCACCAGCATTTTTTGCGGACAAAAAATTTGTTATTGTTGCTGGTATCGGCAAGCCAGTTAACGTTGAGCAAACACTTAAAAAAATAAATCTTACGGCATCTGCTGTGTGCGCATTTCCCAATCATACTCCCTACCGAGAACGAGACTTAGAAACGATTTGCGCACAAGCACAAGTGGTTGGTGCAACAGCCATTATTACTACCACTAAAGATTGGGTTAAGCTCGCTCCGCTAGTGCTTAGGCAGCAGCTGAAAGCGTGCCTATCATGGTATGTCTTGCGTGTTGAGTATCAGCTGCTTGATGAGACAGATCGTGCACGGCTCAGAAAGCAATTTAATTAAAAGGTTTATCTCTTTTTATTCATCATCCAATAGATCACCTGGTGCTTTTAAGGTAAAAGAAAGATCGAGCGGGTTTATGGTGTCATCATCATCAAGAAAATCTAATCTTTTTGCAGCAGAAGTAGACTCAGGAGGCGTTTGATTATCACAGCTGATATTGGTATTTCCGGGAGGGCTCATAAAACCCGCTGATAAATCTCTAGCAACGACTAAAAACGAATTATTACCACAATTGCTAAAGGCTGCAGATGCAGAATCAGAGGAAGCTGCTGGGCTGAAAAGACCGCTTTCTTTATCATCACAATCGCCGCTAAAGGCTGCAGACGCGGTAACGGAGGAAGGAGCAGGACTAAAGAGAGCGCATTCTTCATCAGGTACTACAGGCATTACATCGTCTACATTCACGGGTTCGAGCGCACTATAATCAATAGAGAACTTAAATACATCCATGAAGCGTGTAATTTCTGCATGGGGAATTAACATGTACGTACATCCCTTTTGCCATCGATGGGCAAGAGGGTACCGATGGCAAGTTGGTATAGTGGAGCTATGATTTAAGGTCCATGTGTTTGAGCAGTAGATGTCTGCCGTGGGTAAAAATATTTGTAGCAAAATATTCATAAAAAGGGGGAGAGTATTGTCATCGTATATTGATTGCACAATCAGAAGGTGTGTGTCGCTGCTATAGGGAGGTTTGCCTGCACTAGAACCATGCGTGGAACTTCGCCTGCTGCGGCTTAGGTCATTTGAGAGAATTGTCGAAGGAACAAACCTTGCATCACCCCAAAAGGACTGCTGAGCAACCCAATTAGTTTTAATGCGTTCTAGTGTTTGGGTGAAAACTTCTAGCAGTGTAGCTTTTGCGAATAATGGGCGGGTAGTATTGTAAAGTAGAGACAATTCACTAAAATTTTCGGGATAAGAAAGAAATGTTCGTTCTCTGGAAGGATGCAATTTTTCTCGTTCAGAGGTAGCTAAACCAAACGCATATTCTTCTTTTTTTATTTTGTTCATTCTGTCAATAAATTCACTAAAGTTTTCGGGGTAAGACAGAAATGGTTGTTCTCTGGAAGAATGCAATTTTTCTCGTTCAGAGGTAGCTAAGTTAATCTTATATTTTTCTTGTTCTATTTCGTTCATTCTGTTTATTCTGTCAATCATTGTAGTAATCTCTGGTGGAGTACATAGCCCATATGCTGATGGATGTACGTCGTGTAATTTTGGCATTTCTGGCTCATCTGGGGGTAGAGAAAAAGGGCGAGCATGGCGGATCCCTGGTTGGTGGCTAACAACCCAATCTCGGTTCCGAGCCACATCATCAAGGGCCTCTTTTGCTAAGCTAGTAAAATATGCTACTAAAGAGCTATCATTAGGAGAGGCCAAGGGCAAGGCTCTCGCAAAAGCATACTGGTAGCCCCCAAGCTGAGAGCATCGCCGGAAACCTGTCATGCCTGATGTAACATTATAGCATTCTAACGCCTGTTCATCAGACTGAGAGACTTTGTAGAGAATAGTTGCGCAGTACGCAGGGACGTCCTCTACGCGAGCACGAGCGGTGTGTTGTTTGAGTTGTGTAGAACTATGGAGGGACGTCAATAAAATGACAATAACAAAGTATATATTCATGATTTTCATCAGAACAGCTTCAACCTTTTCTTTTTTTGTAAAAAACACTCACAACTGTTTTTTATTCGGCTATTCTACGATTTTTTTTCTATGTTTGCCAATACATAGAACATTTATCCTTTTTATTTCATTGATAGGAAGTTAATAAAAATTTACAGGGCTGGAACAAGGGAATTGATGGACAGCGGCCCTTTTATTTGTACATCTATGGGCTTAGTTTGTGCATCAAGAAGATCAAGAAAAGAAAGAGTTATCGATTTGCCACCCGATGGGAATCCTCAAAGATAGCATGTAAATCTATCAGTAACAGGATAAATGGCCGTTACCAGCTCAGTGAAAGACTATATGTTTTTGGGGAATGCTGGTATTAACATGCTCAGTGAGTAAATAAGAAACGCTAAAGAATTGATCTTTGTTAATCTCATTAAGAAGCTGGCTAACTGCTACATGCTTAGAGAGCGAAACAAAGAGCAAAAGAACGGCATATTTAAACATATACTTCTTTCTAGCAAGATTCCTTTTAAGAAAAGAAAAAAGCATGGCGACTGTAAGATACAAATACCGCTTCCTCTAAGATAGTATTTTTTACTGTGCGCGGTATAGTTAAAAAAAGGAATAGCGCAGTAGAAAGGAATTTTGATGTATGCAGTAGTTTTAAGGCATTGCTTTGCGGGTGTATTTTCATTCTTGCTTGGTCTTTATCTGGTTCCGATTATTATCAAGGCGGCTTTAAAAATTGGTTTTATGGACGCGCCTGATGGTCGCTTAAAAATGCAAAAAGCCCCCGTAGCGTATCTTGGCGGGGTAGCAATTTTTATTCCGTTTATTGCAACCTTGGGGTTGTGTTTTCCGTTTGACAACTATGTGCTTTGGTTTTTGCTGGGAGCAACTCTCTTATTATTTGTTGGCTTGATTGATGATTTAAAAGTCTTAAAGCCAAGTCAGAAATTTTTTGGTCAATTATTTGCGACGCTCTGTTTTCTTAAGGGTGGTTTTTCGCTAAAAACACCGCTATTGATGTCCGCATTTAATATTAGTGTTTCGATGTTTTGGTTGTTGACTATTATTAATGCTTTCAACCTTGTTGATGTCATGGACGGGCTCTGTGGGACGCTTGCTGTATGTAGCGCAGCAGTTTTTTTGCTTTTTGCTTTAATGCAGAAAGCCTATACGGTGAGCTTGTTGCTCACTGCATTTATTGGGTCAGTAGCAGCTTTTTTGATATACAACAAACCAAGTGCGCGCATTTATTTGGGCGATGCAGGGTCGATGTTTATTGGTGGCTTCTTGGCAGCGGTGCCGCTCTTGCTTAGTTGGAATCCTGCTGTGTTTGCCACTTCTTGGGAGTGTGTTTGGTATGACATCTGTATAAGGCCGTTGTGTGAAGTGTTTTTTGTTCCAGCGATAGTGCTTGGCATTCCTTTGTTTGAAGTTATCGGCTTATTTATAATTCGCACCAGACTTGGCATTCCTTTTTACAATGGCAGCCCGCATCATTTTTCGATTTATTTACAAAAAAACGGATGGACTAAATGGGGAGTGTTGTTTTTTTCAGTCATATTTTCAATAGCTCTAGCGTTGATTGCTTTTATGCTAGCTATGCGTATCGTAAGCTTTTATGTATTGTTAGTGAGTTTTGTAACTGTTGTTATGATATGGATACAGGCTGTTTTTCTACGAAAAAACTCCCCGGGCAACTGAGATAGCGCTTTTTAGCGGTAGGGGCTACACGCATAAGAACAGCCAGCCAATAATAAACAACAACACCCTTTTTTCAAGCAGCTATCACATTTTTTTGGGCAACATAGACCACTAAGGCATGTCGCACAGATGCCGATAGATACTAATTCCACATTGCAACACTGTGCTAGCGGCGCAACAGTGTACTTTATTGTGTGCTCAGGGTAGCAGTATATGCAATACCCCGCCAAGCCGCCTATCGCTGTTTGGATGCCATACTGGCAACAGCATGCTGTATATTTCGCACAGCAACTGATTGACGGAGTTTTTTTCGGGGTATTCATATGGTTTTGTATCGGCACGTTAGAAGGAAAAGGAGTGCTGCGTTGTCGTGACGAAAATCTAGGCTCATCATTGTACTCATTGCAGGAATAATAATCGCTATCGCTTCCTGTTGTTTCATTGGAGGATGAATGATTGCTTTTATAGTCTTCGTATTCGTCAGCTGTTTGATCATAAAAACAAGGGAAAATAAAGGGCTTGCTTGGTGATGTGTTTAGCGTAAGGAATGGCAAAAAAATGCTATACAATAAAAGGTTAACGTTATTAGTTATCATTCGTATTCTCGGTATCATAAAAGAGTAGACAGCAGTCACAGATGCAAGTTGTACCGATAGCGATAGGCATTAAAAATGCTCTGCATAAGTAGTCGCATTCTAGCTTTTCGTCACTATCTTCAAGATTTTTTTCTTCAGGAAATCCTGCACAGGGAAACTTGGTACATTCCCAGATTTTTGCATACCATGTCCGGTTACAATAAGCGTGGCAATGAGGCGGGCAGATAAAAAAACATCTCTTCTCTGTTCTTAAAGGGCCCATTGTTTGTTGCATAGGTGTTTGAGGCTGATCTGAGGAATCCCTTCTTTCAGTTGCTTCGATGGTCTGAAATGTACTTGCGTTAATGGCTTTCCCGCAAAAAATACTGCTCAGTATCAGGGTAATTATTAGGATCATAAGATTTATAATTGGCTTTTGTTGATAGTTGTTATGCTTCTGGAGCAGCTTTTGCTGCACTTAAAATCGTGTGCGGGAAAGATGCTAAAAATGAGATGCATTATTGCTTTGCTTCACCGTTGCTTTCTGGTGGGGGCGCTGTTCTTGCTAAGCAAGCGTGATACTTTTTTTTCCAATACGATTCTGGTCTAGCAAAATAACCAGAATATTCACAACAAGCAATAAGGGTAAGCAGAGGACAATATAAAAACATGCAGCATTTCTCTACACAGCTAGTGCTGTAGCTGTTTCGTATTTGCTCAATACATCTATCAGAAAAAGCTGCAGCAGGTACTTGAGAGCTTTCTTGATGGCGAACAAGAGGTAAGCTTGCTCTGCGTTCTTCTTGGATGGGATCCAGTCGCTTTGCACGAGTAGCTGCTAATGGCTTTGTTATTAAAAAAAGCATACCCAAGAATAACCAACGAATAATGAACACAAACCGCTCCTTTTTTTGAAGTTATGTGAGTGTCTCCAATAAATACCAGTTACAACAAAATCGGTTTATTAGCTACGCATTCTGATTGAAAAATAAAATGCTTAACTGGTTCGATACAGCTTGTTAATCAGTGTCCCCATCGCACCAATTGCCGAAGCGACGGCATAAATCATCCACACGAGAGCAGGCCCCAGGTTTTATGCAAAAACGACAACAGCAGTAAATTATACATGCGCATTGAGCAGCCCCTACTACTGCTGTGCAAGCAGTGTTTGTACAGTGAAGGCAGCGATAATTATAGGAATCTTGTGCTAGAGAGGCACAGCAAGATAAGCATATGGCTCCTGTGGCTCCTCGTGCCACTAAGCGATGAAAACGATCAGCGTGTTGTCCGCAACAAATATTTTCCACTTCATAGCAACAAGGCTCAATTTCATTATAGCAACTTTTTAGTATTTTTCCGCAACACATACAAGCCTTCTCAATATCACTGGCTACGGTATCAATAACTACTTGTGCTGGGGCAGGTTGATATTGTGCTGCAGGGTAGAGGTGGAAGATGGTGCATAGCAATAAAACTAGAGAAGTCATAAAATACATAATCTATTCCTATAAATCAGTGTGAGGGTGAGAATGAAGACAGGGGTTTGCAATAAAATTGTATGAGCAATTTAGTATTCTTTTTGTTGTTCAAAATAAGCCAATAATTCATAAAATACCGTTAATGGTTTGCTAGTGTTATAGCCAAAATAATTATAGGCAGAAAGCACGTCTCGATGTACAGCGCTACAGTCAATAGGCGTTTGAATAATCCATGTAGTCCGTGGTTTTACGTAGCTCATGCCAGTTACATCAGCTACCTGTACAAGTACAGCAAGGCGGAGTAATCGCTCGTCAATTGCCCCGTAGCATATGAACTGAGCATATCGCTTCAATTCTTTTAAGAAGTCATCAAAAGACATATCCCCTCGTAGGATTCTGCCGAAAGAGTAGTGCATTCCGACCAAAATAGCAACTATCTTTTGCTCATCTAGTGTTACATTCAGCTGAGTGAAAAGAGGCTGAAATGAAAGAGGTATGCCACGTGAGGAGAAAAATTGTCGCCCTTGTTCAAGCGGTGCCCATAGGTCGGTAAGGTAGTCAAAGCCTATGGCGACATGCTCTTCATGGTCGCTTGTATAAGTAATTTTTACTGGTTTACCAGAGTCATCTATGGCTACGCGATACTGCAGTGTAGGGTGTGTGCCCCCAAAAAGATCACTGCGTCCGGCTTTGCCGATATCATGGAGCAAGGCGGCTAAACTTAAGAGTTCTTTGTCGCGTTTTGAAAAATTGAAATTGGCAACCCATGGCGATTTTTCTTCAATGAGAGCTGTGGCCGCATAGTGTGTCCATAGTGAGTGCTCATAGAGATCTCCTGCATGGAGGCGTTTTTGGTTATCAAGTTTATATAAACTTAGTTCGTTAAGTAATGATTGCACAGCAGGTACCGGGTCTTGTTTTTGTTTAAAAAATGAACAGCCAGAAAGCGTGAGTATACCAATTAAAAAATATAACAGCATAGCCTAGCTCCTTTTTAATGAGTTTTTTATTGTTCAAATAATTTTAGCAGCACCCCCCTCAGGCTGAGCTTTTCGAAAAACAAGGCTGATGAGTTCAAAAGAGCGAGTTGTTTCGGGTAAATTTAATAGAGCAGTTTCTGCTTTTTGTTGTGGTAAGCCTGCTGTTGGGTGCCTGCCTCCCTTTTCGTGGTTGTCTGCGCAACCACTGATCAAAGCACATGCGATATGAAGTGGGCTGTCATAAAAGTAGTATGAATAAAAAATGCGTGATTAAGGGGGCATTAAAAGAGCTGATATCTATTTATCAATCGAACATTTGCATGTATTGCAGCATAATATGCATAGGGGGACTAAGGCTGCACCAATGCAGGGAGTAGCGGTGCCACAGCACTGAGGAAAAAATGTTGCGGCACAGTATCCGCCTATGTTTATTGTTGTTAAGCCAATACAACAAATAGCGCAGATGGTTGTGCTTGTTGCGGCGCATAAACAAGCTCTTTCGCACATTGTTTGTTGTATGGGTGCTGTGCAACGAGAAGATCGACGGGTTGTCTCGGCGCCATGCGCTGTGGTAACTGGCGTAAGGGTGAATACACAACACAATATCGTAAATAGTATTTGTAACATAAAGGGTTCTTTCTATTTGTTTAAAACTAAGAATGATTTTAACAGTGCAATCTCTTTAGTCCATAATTTCATTTCAGGATCAGATGGGGTTTCCAAAATCTTGGGAATCGCCGCTAATTTTTTATCACGCATCATGTGCTCAAAAATAGCGAGTGGAATTTTGCCTTCGCCTAGCGGTGCATGGCGATCTTTTTTTGATGCGCAGATTGTTTGCGAATTATTGACATGAATAGCTTTAATATTTTGCAACCCAAGCGTTTGGTCAATTCTTGTGATCATGGTATCCCAGCCCTGCTCGGTGCTGATGTCATAGCCAGCGCAAAAAACGTGGCAGGTATCAAGACAAAATCCAATGCGCTTTTTGTGTATACTCTGAGCACGCATTGCTGCAAGCTGCTCGAAGGTGAACCCAACATTGGTGCCCTGTCCAGCCATGGTCTCGAGTAGTACCATTACCTCTGGTGCAGCTTGTTCAAGTACCGTGTCTAAGTTGCGTGTAATCTGTTGTATGCATGATTCAATACCAGCGCCAAGGTGAGAGCCAGGGTGCAACACCAAATATTTGATATCCAGTTGTGCGCAGCGGTTTATCTCATCAGTTAGTGCTTTAATTGATTTGCTTTCTGTTTCCGGATTGCTTGAGCCCAAATTAATTAAGTACGCGGCATGCACAACTACTTCTTTTATTGGTGATGCAGCCCATGCTTTTTTGAATGTATCAGCTTCTGCGTCAGTAATTTTTTTTTCAAACCACTGACGATTACTTTTTGTAAAAATTTGTATGGCAGTGGCGCCAATTGAAGTGCCACGTTCAATTGCTTTCTGATGGCCGCCTGCTGATGAGATGTGCGAACCTATTAGCAGTTCTTTCACGCTTAAACTCCTTGGTCAAGTGGTTGTAATGGGATGGTGCCATCAAAATAAGGGAGCCATCCTGGGGCAAGGAGTGTTTGGTAATCACTACGCAGCGTTTCAATATGTGCTGGATCGCCGCTGCAGAAAGTGTTCCACAAGAGTACTTTTTTCCCTGCTAGTTTAGGTACATAATCGATCAAGGTGCTTACTGCTTTGCCCGCATAGGTACCATCTGTTTTGATGCCCTCTGTTTCGTTGAGGAGCGCGATCGCTTCTGCATCGCCTTGGCCTATTTTTGCATATTCACCGTGGTAGTGGTCCCAGTCTACGGTAACATCAGCGGGTGTTAACTCACAGCATGGGAACGATGGATCGTATGTTTGCAAGAGGTCATTCGTTGATCGGTATAAATTTGCAATATCTTGAAAGGCGGTTTTATCAGGGTCGTTAACGGCGCAGGTAGTAATAACATGGCACGGCAACCCAGCAGCTTTGAGTCCTAGCAATAAACCGGTCACACTACCGGCACTACCAAAGGTGATGATAATTTCATCAGGGGATGGTAATATGCCCGCATCAATTTGTTCTTTCAGCTCAAAAGCCGCATTCACAAAACCAATCGTGCCAAGAGGGTTTGATGCACCGCTAGGAATGAAGTATGTCTTTGAACCGGGTTTCTGTGCCTCTGCTGCAGCTGCGTCGCATCGTTCTTTGCGCTCTGCGCGGTCTTTACAGAATAGAAATTGTGCCTCTGCTTGTGTTGCCCACAGTGCATTACGTTGCAAATACTTCGTATTAATTTGTGGTGAGTAAATTAAGGTGCATGATTTAAAACCAAGGTTCTTTGCAAGTACTGCCGTTGCGCATCCAAAATTCGATCCTGTAGACCCCTCAGTGATGATGTGTTCACAGCCCTTTGCGTGCGCCTCGCCAAGTGGCCCTTCAAGTTTGCGCGGTTTATTGCCACCAAATGAATCAGTTGTCTTGTTGTCATTTTTTACGAAAAATTCAGTGCCGGCTTGGAGTTTGCCATATTGTGCAAGGTGTTGCTCAAGCTGAGTGAGTCGTTTTATTGGTGTTGGCAAATTGCAAAGCTGTAGGTGTGGCATGGTATCTTTGATTTTTGGAAATGCACGGAAAAGCGATGCAGCATTGCAAAAGCGTAGGATAAAAACAGTGAACAATAATCCATAGCGAAACAGTTTCATTCCAGGTTTCCTCGTTTTAAGCAGTTGCTAATGATCCCGTGTTCCACAAAAGAACGCGCTTATTGTGCAATAATTCAGCAGTGCAGTCCAGTAAAAAAGCACTCCAGAGGCGTGTTGCAAAAACAGGATCGAGCTTGTAGTTGAGTTGTTCAAGGCAAAGAGCTTGTGTTCTAGCGGCAGTAATTTGTAATTGTTTTTCACTCTGAATGGTAAAACCATGCCTATACAAAACAGTATTTTGTGGTTCTTTGTATGTGTTTATCCTTAAGTCCAAATGCATAATAAACTGCATTATCATCGTGTACAGTTTTTCGATTTTATCTCGTTGTTGGTTTAGATACGCATCTGGTGTGAGCGCTACAATCACAGGGGTTGTTTTAATGTTCATTAAATCAAGTCCAGCTAGCAACCCAGCGGCAGAACCAGAGCTGCCGGAGAGAATATAAATATAATCAGGAAAAGGCTCCTGCTCATTTTTTAATTGCTCGGCAACTTCGCACACCGCATTAACAAAACCAAGGGCGCCTAGCACATCGGATGCTCCCTCGGGTAAAAAAAACATTGATTTGCCGGTCTGTTGGCGATGAGACACATTTTTTTTGTAGAGTGCTTGTTCGCGTGCGCCAAAACCGCGGTATGATTCTTCAATGGCTCCATGGTCTTTCGTGAGTTGCAGGTTGCGCTCATTTTGGGGTTGGTTAGGTATAGGGAGGTACATGCACGTGCACGGTAGGCCAAGCTGGTGGCAATAAATTGCCGTTGCAGCAATATGGGAAGAGCCTGGCTGTCCCCAGGTGACTACGTGATTTGCCTGTTCGGCTGTAGCCTGTCCGAGTAAAAACTCTAACTTACGGACTTTGTTGCCGCCAAAAAGTGCTCCTGATAAGTCGTCGCGCTTGATGAAGAGTGTTTCTATCTGCAACATTTTTGCCGCTTGTGCCTGTTTTTCTAGCGGGGTTGGTAGGAGGCCAAGAGGAGTGTAGGCAATCTTGTGAGCAAGAGAGGGGAAGTGATTAACAAGAGGTAGTTGCTGAAGAAGGGGTGCTTGAGTTGTAGCCGAGGCGAAGAGGTTTAGGGAGGTTGTGGAAATAATTGCTATAAAGGCGAGCATAAAAGAGTGTCTATTTTTGTTCATAAAAAGGCTCCTCTTAGGATAATTATATCGCTTGAAATTGTATTTAAAATACGATTAAATCGACGTTTGCAAAAATAAAAAGTGTGCGTAAGCGGACTTAAAATATCTTAGTCAGTTGATATCAGAAAGCAGTTGCATTTTTAATCAAAGCAGGTAGAATAAAAATCGAGCTTTAAAGAGTTCGTTACGGTAATTTTTAGCGTACCGTACAAAATAGACAAAATAAAATTATTGTTCGGAGGATTTTTATGACTTCTTCAATCAGACCGTTATATGATCGCGTATTGGTAAAGCGCCTTGAAAGTGAACAAATGTCGGCCGGGGGCATTATTATCCCTGATACAGCACAAGAAAAGACACAAATGGGCGCTGTTGTTGCGGCTGGCGAAGGAAAGTTGCTTAATGATGGCAATATCCGTGCGCTAAGCATAAAGCAAGGTGATAAAGTAGTGTTTGGCAAGTATGCTGGCACTGAAATTAAAGTTGGCAGTGAAGAGTTTTTGGTATTGCGTGAAGACGAGCTATTGGCTGTTGTAAATCAGTAACCAAAAAATGTTAGGAGTTTAAATTTATGGCAAAGCAAATTATTTTCGGCGAAGACGCTCGTAGTAAAATTTTAAAGGGCGTTACACGTCTTGCAAGCGCAGTCAAGGTAACACTTGGGCCCAAAGGTCGTAATGTAGCGATTGAAAAATCATTTGGCTCCCCAACGATTACTAAAGATGGTGTTTCAGTTGCGCGCGAAATTGAATTCAAAGATAAATTTGAAAACATGGGCGCCCAAATGGTGCGTGAAGTTGCCTCAAAGACCTGTGATGTGGCAGGAGATGGAACAACCACAGCAACCGTACTTGCTGAAGCTATTTTCCGTGAAGGCATCAAGAATGTAGTTGCTGGCGCAAATCCTATGGATATCAAACGTGGTATCGATAAAGCAGTAACCACTGTTGTTGAAGCGCTTGGTGCTATGTCAAAGCCAATTCAAGATAAGGCAGAAATTGCTCAAGTGGCAACTGTCTCTGCAAACAACGATAAATCAATTGGTGATTTGATTGCTGACGCAATGGACAAAGTGGGTAAACATGGCGTGATCACCGTTGAAGAAGCCCGTGGCATGGTTGATGAGCTTGAAGTCGTTGAAGGTATGCAATTTGACCGTGGCTACTTGTCGCCGTACTTCATTACCGATTCAGAAAAAATGGAAGTTTCTCTTGAAAATCCGCGGATTCTGATTTGTGATAAAAAGATCACCAATATGAAAGAAATGTTGCCAGTGCTTGAGCAAGTTGCAAAACAAGGCATCCCGTTTTTGATTATTGCTGAAGATATTGAAGGCGAAGCGCTTGCAACCCTCGTCGTAAACAAAATGCGTGGCACGTTGAGTATTGCTGCTGTAAAAGCTCCTGGTTTTGGTGACCGTCGCAAAGCAATGCTGCAAGATATTGCTGCGTTGACCGGTGGTAAAGTAGTGTCTGATGAGCTTGGTATTAAGCTTGATAGCATTACCTTTAATGATCTTGGTAGTGCAAAACGCGTGCGTATTAGCAAAGATAGCACCACCATCGTTGATGGCCGTGGCGAAAAATCAGATATTGCTGCACGTATTCACCAAATCAATGCTGAAATTGCTATTTCAACTTCAGAATACGACAAAGAAAAGCTCCAAGAACGTCTTGCTAAGCTTTCTGGTGGTGTAGCTGTTATCAAAGTTGGTGCTGCAACTGAAACTGAAATGAAAGAAAAGAAAGACCGTGTTGACGATGCATTGCATGCAACACGTGCTGCAGTTGAAGAAGGTATCGTTGCTGGTGGTGGCGTTGCGCTCCTCAGAGCACAAAAAGCGCTTGATGAAGTAAAAATGATGGGCGACCACACTATTGGTATTACCATTATTCGTCGTGCGCTTGAAGAACCAACGCGCGTTATTGCAAGCAATGCTGGCTTTGACCCTGCAGTGGTTATTGAAAAAATCAAGAACGCAGAACTGAATGTTGGTTTTGATGCGCGCAATGAAGTGTACGTTGACATGTTCAAGGCTGGTGTTGTTGATCCCACAAAAGTAACCAGAACAGCGATTCAAAATGCTGCATCGATTGCAAGCTTGTTGCTTACAACAGAAACAATGATTGCAGAGATTCCAGAAGACAAACCTGCGCAACCACAAGCTGGTCACCAGCATGGCATGGGCGGTATGTGCTAATTTAAGCCTTTTTCTTAACTGGCAAAAGCCCTGGAGCAGCGAAAACTCCGGGGCTTTTTTATGCAAAAACGGTTATTTTGACCGATTTTTTATTCAATTTGTAGTATTCTTTTGATTTTTTATACTGCTTAAATATAGTTATTTTTACTGCTTGTTGGCACGTGTAGAGGGCATTGGTGGTAATTAGGTTTTAGGTGTTTTTGGAGGTTTTTATGAAAATACTAAAATATTCATTCGTAGTGCTTGTTTATCTTCTAGCTCAGCAACCATTGTTTAGTGCTGATAACCTACCTATTGATTCAGAATCAGAAGATGAAGATGTTGCTATGGTCGATGCGATTACTGAAACATTGCATGAAGCCGTGATGAAAGGAGACCTTGACCGTGTGCGGGAGCTTGTTGGCCAAGGGGCTGATATTGAAGCACGCGCTGGTGACTTTGATTGTCCAGCGTTGCATACTGCTGTCAGCAATGGGCATATGGAAATTGCGCGATATTTGGTTGATGAATGTGCAGCCCATATCGAAGCAACTGGCGGGGATTACGATTATACACCGCTTCACTTAGCGGTGTATCACAACCAATTGCCAATAGCGCGCTTGCTTCTATTGCGTGGAGCAAATGTGTACGCACTCGATAACGAAGGCAGAGATTTGCGCGTACAGCTAGAAGAAGCGATAAGGGATCGCATTTATCATGATGCTGACGTTGATACCATGAGAGCATGGTTGGATGAAGTGCTTCTGTTAGAAGGAGAGCTCGATGATTAATTGCTTAAAGAGCCAGTAGTTGCAAACAAATAAAGTTCTCTTTTCTTCCCTGTAAAACTATAGAGCCCTGCGATTAGCAGGGCTTTTTGCTTGCTAAGTATATCCACTGATCGATTATTTCAGTTAGGCAATGTTGTAATTTTTTTCTGTTTTCCTATACTAGAACGATATTTTGCTATCGTTGTAAGGTTAGTTAGCCCACACCTGTGCAGTTGATAGTGTGCACTTTTTCAATCTTCATTCCTCAAAGGAACGCTTATGCAAACATCTCGTTTGATCCAATTAGGGCTTGCTATATTCGCAATGCTTTTTGGTGCGGGAAACGTCGTTTATCCATTATGTCTTGGCCGTGATGCGGGAAGCATGGTGATGTTTGCGGTGGCCGGTTTTATTGTTACGGGCGTTGTTGTTCCTCTTATTGGGCTGGTATCTGCTGCGCTGTTTAACGGCGATTATAAAAAATTCTTAGGCATGGCAGGCCGTTGGCCTGGTGCGATTATTGCCTTTATGTGTATGCTCTTGCTTGGTCCATTAGGAGCAACGCCACGGTGCATTACGCTTGCACATGGTGCTGCCTATTGGCACTTGCCGTTTATCTCACTGTTTGTGTTTAGTGTTATTACAGCGGTACTCATTTTTGCTGCCACCATTCGTCGCAACATGGTAGTTGAATTGATGGGAAGAGTTTTTGGGCCTATTAAATTGGTGCTTCTTTTTACCATCATCATGCTCGGATTATTTGCTGTAGCTGCGCCGCTTACTACTGCACTTAACAGTAGTACCGCTTTTGCACGTGGATTTGCTGATGGCTATTTGACGCTTGACCTGATAGGCACCATTTTCTTTTCAGCGTTAATTATTGGCTCCATCAGAGCAAGCATGAAGCCAACAGAGCGTGATAATCAGGCTGCGGTCGCGTGGTATGGTTTAAAAGCTGGTGTTATCGGTGGTACGCTTCTTGGTTTGGTGTATGTCGGGTTCAGCTTTGCAGCAGCAAAGCAAGGGCTTGCGCTTGCAGATGTTGATAGAACATTACTGCTCAGCGCACTTGCAGAAATGTTGCTTGGTGCTCGTGCCAGCTGGCTTGCTAATTTAACCACTCTAATAGCGTGTCTTTCAACAGCAATAGCTCTTACTGCAGTATTTGCAGATTATCTAGCAAGTGAACTACTTTGTGGTCGTATTAAATATTTATATGCACTTGTTATAACAGTAATTATGAACTTGGCTATGACCAATCTTGGGTTTACGGGCCTTATGCACGTAACTGAGCCATTGGTAGTTATTTGTTACCCTGCACTTATTGTGCTTTCGCTTGCAAATGCGGCACATGTATTCTGGGGCTTTAACTATATTAAAGAAGTGGTTATTGGTACCTTGGTAATCAATATTCTGGTTACAGCAATTAAGCATGCTGATGCTATAAAAGCGCTAGTAATGCAAATTGTTTGCTAAAGTCAGATTTGAAGTAATTAAAAAGGGCGCCTTAGTATCCTGGCGCCCTTTTTGTGTTCTGTTTATTGCTTAATGCCTAAAGCATTAAATACAGCTGCTATTTCTTCAGGATCGGTGATACCGTCAGTCTTGAGTCGTCTATTTATCATCATTTTATTGACCGTTGCTTTCTGCAAGTTGTTGACTATTGCCTGCAAGTGAGGAGCCAATCCAGTGTCAACAGCATCGTGTCTGTGTAGGCGTATGTGTTCGATGCGTTCTAATCGTGCGGCACCAGCAGCTTCTTCGGCGCGCATTTTTTCTTCTTGTAATCTGCGTGCTTCTTTTTCAGCGCGCATAATTCTTGCCCGTTTTCTTGCTAGGTTGCCACGTCGAACTCGCTGTATTGTTTTTGCGGCACGCTCAGCTCTCCCTTTTTCTTTGTGTGCTGCTAATTCTGGAGCGATTTTGTTTCTTGTTGCTTTTCCCCGATAGCGAGCGCCTATTTTAGATGCGATTGTTATTCGCGCAGGTGTTAGTAATTGGTGTATTAACATATCATTCGCATGCATTATTGCTTGAAATACCCAAGTAGCATCTGGAATTAACTCAAGCGCAGGAGAGCGTGCATCTTTCCATTCACCATGCACTTTTGTGTGCTCAAGGAACGCTTGCCATTGGTTTACAAGATTAGTGTAGTTGCGCTCTATTTCGCGTTGTGAGGGATTAGGAGTTTCTGTAGGATCGAAATCAAGTAAGCGCAGCGCTAATGTGCGTTGCTCGGGGTTGTTTAAAAATGTTATAAAGCTCTCTTGAAAATTACCAATGCTCATGCCAATTTTTCCTGAGGCATTAAGTAGGCTTGGACAACCGGGTGTATTTTCAAGGAGCTCTCGCTTTTCTCGTTGAAAGTCTGGTGATCTAAAATTCTCTGGAAAGGTAATTGGTGCTGGTTCGCTTTCAACTCTAGACAGATCCATTGCTCTTGCCGTTGATGAAAGACCCATGACACCAAGCGCGATTACAAGACCGCATTGGCGAACAAGCCCTTTATAATTTTTTTTAAACATACTCTCTTCTCCCTTGTTTTATAAAAAAACACATAATATTCAATATTTCTATTTGTGTGGTAATTGGCGAATAATTAACCAAAGAAGACCCTCAAAAACCAGGGGGTCTTCTTTGGTTTTTAATATTTTCAATGTTAGTTAGATACCAGGCCAAGTTCTTGAAAGATTATAGCTTGCTGGGCTGGAGAAACTTTATGTGTGGCGCATAAGCCTATTACCATGGCTTTTTTCGCGATTTTTCCTTTTCCAGAAGCACGTACCTCATCAATAATCATTTGCATTACGCGAGTAGTCCCTGGGGCTTGTGCGAGACGGGCTGCTCGTGCTTCATCTGTAAGTCTAACTGCTTCATCATGTGCGCCAGTTCTTACAATTTCGGCTTCTGCGTCACCGCGTGCAGTGACAAAACCACCTCGTGCGCTGCCAGTGAAGCGACCAGGCACATCCACCGTTGGGACTGAAGGGCCGGTAAATGTTGCAGCGGGAGCTGAGTCATCATCGTCTGAGCTTATGGTTGCTGTTGATGAAGCGCTTGTAGCTGCTCGTTCCTCTTTTGCTGCTTCGCGGCGAAACTCTTCATCGCGGGCGCGAATTTCTGCTTGCATAGCAGCCATGGCTTCTTCGACTCCTTTAATCGCCTCTTTTTCGCTAGCTAATTTTGCACGTAATGCTTCCGCTACACGTTTTTTTTCTTGATTGTCGCGTAGTTTTGCTTGCAGCTTGGTGACCGCTTTTTGTAGTTTTTTATACTTTTTCTGTGCTTTTTTCGTGCGCACAATGCTTTGTATTTTAGTAGCAGCATGTTCTTTTAGGGCTTTTTCGCGGGCTTTTTTTACGCGTAGTGCCTTTGCCTGTTTTCTGGCGTTTTTGCCACGAACGATTTTTTGTACTGTTATTGCTGCGTTATTCAGGCGACGCTCAGCAAGGCCTGAAGCTATTCTACGGGCTTCTTCTTGTTCTGCTGCTAGGCGAGCTGCTTCAGCTAATCCACTTGGTTCTTGTTTTGTTAAAAAACGATTGCTTTGGCTGCGTATTGAGCTTTTTATTGCTTCTAAAAAAGTATTTGCCTCGGTTAGGACCCACCATTTATCCATCCCGTTAATGTTATCCGGCAAAAGCGCGGCAATCTCAAGCATATTTTCAGAGGTATTATTTATTAAAGCATCTATTTTTGAAAGAATTCTCTCTTTATTGTAAGTTTCTTCATTTAGTAATGTTAATAAAGTATCTGGTTTCAATGAGGTTAAATTTACATTGCCTGTGCGCATCTCCATGATGTCAAAGTTTTCTGCTACAAAATTACAAAGTTTTACACATATATCATTTAATGCTTTTTCGTCTCCGAACTCATGACTACTTGCTGCCACTGCAGCGATTGCTGTTGATGAAACACCCATGACACCAAGCGCGATTACAAGACCGCATTGGCGAATAAGGCCTTTATAATTTTTTTTAAACATACTCTCTTCTCCCTTTTTATGAAAAACACATAATATTAAATATCTCTATTTGTATTATAGTTTTTTTAAAATAAATTAATCAAGGACTAATAAAAATATTTTTTTAATTGTGCCACAACAGGATAAAGCTAGGGTAAAAAGGTGTTGTTTGGGCTGATAAATGCTTGTTTAGAAAAAGTGATTATTGCTCAAGGAGCTCACGTACTGTAATATTGTAGGCCAATTTGAAGCTTTTCGTCTCGAGGGGCGTCAAGCTTAAATGTTCAAGTCTGGAGAGGGGTTCCTGGTTTCTTGCATGGAATTTTGTCACAGAATAAGTAATTATTTTCAGTTGAGAAATATTTTCTATTCTTGTATAGTTTGCTGCAGTGCATTTTTTAGCACTAAAAATTTCTCCTCTGTAGTGGGTCTTTTTTGCTATTAATTATGTCAAAAAAAGCGTTTTTTTTCTTTAGTAAACGATCTATCCAGTTGATTTAATTAAATAAAAAATTTGTTTGATAGATCGAACACGACCTGGTAAATTGGTGCTCCGGTTGAAAACAAATTTGCAACCAGAAAATATTTGCTGTTTGTATTCCAGCCATAACGGTCGATTGCAAATGGTCAATACCCATCATTGCCAAGCTTGTGAAGAGGAGCTCCCCTTTTTTCTTTGCTCTGGTTCTGGATGTGGCGGCTTGCTTGGCGATAGCGACAAGCAATTGCGGAAGGAAGGGGAATGTGAGAAAAACCAAGGTTCCTGTGGGCCATCAAAACGAGTTGTGCGGGTGGTAAGGCAGGATAATTTACGAGAAGGATCGAAATGGAAGACGCACTCACCAACAAACAAAGTACTATTCAAAAGCGTAATGGGACAGCGCAAGCCTTTGATGAAGCGAAGGTGAGAAGATCTATTGCTCGAGCGGCTCTTGGGTTTGAAAAAGAGATTTCAGCAGATTTGATTTTACAAGAATTGCGTCGGACAGTATTTGACGGCATCTTGGCAAAAGATTTTTCCAAGGGGCTCATTTTTGCTGCAACTTCTTTTATCGAGCTGGACCCCGCCTATAATTATGTTTCTGCGCGCCTTTTTTTGCAGCATATTTATAAAGAAGTAGTAGGTAAGAGTATTAGCTCAGGCAGCTTAGAACAAGTGTACAAGCAAGCATTTTTAGATGGCATTCACAAGGGGGTTGCGCTTGAGTTGCTTGATAAAAAAATCACCGAAGGTTTTGACCTTACGGCGCTAGCACAAGCATTATGCCCAGAGCGAGATAATTTATTTGGCTATCTTGGCATTCAAACACTGTATGAGCGTTATTTTCTGAAAGCGGCAGGATCTATTATTGAGCTACCACAAGCCTTCTGGATGCGTGTGGCGATGGGGCTGGCGTTACTAGAGCAAGATAAAACAGCCCGGGCGATTGAGTTTTATGAAGTGCTTTCACAGCTCAATTTTGTCTCCTCAACGCCAACGTTGTTCCATGCTGCAACCTTGCATCCGCAGCTTAGTTCTTGCTACTTAACATATGTTGATGATGATCTTGATCATATTTTTAAATGCCTCAAAGATAATGCAAATATGTCAAAATGGTCTGGCGGCGTAGCAAATTCGTGGACCCAGCTGCGTGGCACTGGTTCATTGATTAAAAGTATCAAAATGAGCAGCCAGGGTATTGTGCCGTTCTTGAAGCTTGCTAATGATGTGGTTGCTGCTATTTATCGTAGTGGTAGCCGTCGTGGAGCTACCGTCGCTTACCTGGAAGTGTGGCACTATGATTTTGAAGATTTTATGGACTTGCGTCGCAATACCGGTGATGAGCGGCGGCGTGCGCACGATATGAACACAGCGGCTTGGATTCCTGATTTGTTTATGAAGCGTGTAATGAATGACCAGAAATGGACTTTGTTTTCGCCTGATGAGGTGCGTGATTTGCATGAGCTGTATGGATCTGCTTTTGAAGCCCGCTACGAGGTGTATGAGCAAATGGCTCGTGAAGGTAAAATTGCTACCTTTAAAGAAGTTTCTGCTGCGCAATTATGGCGTAAAATGTTGAGCCGTTTATTTGAAACAGGTCATCCATGGGTAACGTTTAAAGATGCATGCAATATTCGCTCGCCCCAAGATCATGTTGGAGTAGTGCACTCATCAAATTTATGTACTGAAATTACTTTGAATACCTCGCGCGAAGAAACTGCCGTATGCAATCTTGGTTCTATTAATCTTGGTAAGCATGTTACTGATGGGTCTTTTAATTGGGATTTGCTTGCTAAAACGATTAAGACAGCGGTACGTATGCTTGATGCCGTAGTTGATATCAATTTTTATCCTACCGTAGAAGGAAAAACAGCTAACTTGCGCCATCGACCAATTGGTATGGGCATCATGGGCTTGCAAAATGCGCTTTTTGCATTGGATATCTCTTTTAGTAGCCAACGAGCATTAGAGTTTTCTGACGAGTTGATGGAGTTTATTTCTTATCATGCCATTTTAGCTTCTTCTGAGCTAGCAAAAGAAAAAGGTGCTTACAGCAGTTTTAAGGGTTCAAAATGGGACCGTGGATTGTTTCCTGTTGATACACTGGGCTTATTAGAGCGTGAACGTGGTGTGAATATTGAAGTTAACCGTACTTCACGTATGGATTGGGCGCCGGTCAGGGAGCATGTAAAACAGTACGGTATGCGTAATTCTAACACCATGGCTATTGCGCCAACCGCGACGATTTCAAACATTTCTGGTTGCTACCCCAGCATTGAGCCGGTATACAAAAACTTGTACGTCAAATCTAATATGAGTGGTGAGTTTACTGTTGTGAATGAATCATTGGTCTATGATCTCAAGCGACTTGGCCTCTGGAATAAAGATATGCTTGATATGATTAAATATTTTGATGGAAGTATTCAGCGTATTGAGGCAATTCCGCAATATTTAAAAGATAAATATCGTGAAGCGTTTGAAATTGATCCTGAGTGGTTGGTGCAAATTACCGCTGTACGTGCTAAATGGATAGATCAAAGCCAATCGCACAATGTGTTTATGCAAGGAACATCAGGTAAAAAATTACATGATATTTACTTTAGGGCATGGCGAACAGGTGTTAAAACAATGTATTATTTACGGACTCTTGGTGCAAGTCAGATTGAAAAATCAACGCTTGATGCTAAGAAATTTGGATATACGCAAAAACGTGATTACAGTAATGAACCTGTTGGCGCAGCCCCAGCATCCTCTTTTCAGCCGGCAAATTATCTAGCTGTTGGTGAAGAAGTACCGCTTGAAATGGTAAAAGCCTGCAGCATTGAAAATCCAGAATGCGAGTCTTGTCAGTAAAACAGCTTAAGGAGTTCTCAGATGAGTCTAAAAAAAGATGGAATTATTAATAATACAAGCACTGACCCAAATAAAATTCTGCCTATGAAATACTTGTGGGCGAGGGAGTACTATAAGTCAGGGGTAGCTAATAACTGGACCCCAGAAGAAGTTTCAATGCAAAAAGATGTGGAACAGTGGCAGTCAGCAACGACTCTTACCGAGCATGAACGAAAACTCATTTTGTGGAATCTTGGTTTCTTTTCTACTGCCGAATCATTAACGGCAAACAACATTGTACTTGCTATTTATCGCCATGTTACCAACCCTGAGTGTCGCCAATATATGCTCAGACAGGCGTTTGAAGAAGCAGTGCATACTGATACCTTTATTTATTGCTGTGATTCGCTAGGGCTTAATCCCGATGAAATTTACAACATGTATCAGACGATTCCATCCATCAAAGATAAAGATGATTTTGTGGTAGAGCTAACTAAATCAATTTTTGATCCATCATTTGAGCCCGTGGGGACTGAAAATATTCAGAAATTTATTTTAGATTTGGTTGGTTTTTATGTCATCATGGAAGGCATTTTTTTCTATGCTGGTTTTGCAATGATGCTTGCGCTTAAGCGCCAACAAAAAATGGCAGGGCTGGGTGAACAGTTTGAGTATATTATGCGTGATGAAAGCCTACATTTGGCCTATGGATGTGATTTGATCAACACTATTTTAGCTGAAAATCCAGAAGTATGGACGCCGGCGTTTCAAGATCAAATTGTTGGTTTGATTGAGCAAGCAGTGGTTCTTGAGCGCCGCTATGCGTACGATGCGTGTCCACAAGGATTGCTTGGTATAAACGCTGAACAGTTCTGCATTTACGTTGAGCACATGGCTGATCGCCGCCTCGAACGTATTGGGTTGCCAAAGTTATTTTTTAAAGAAAATCCATTTCCATGGATGTCGCAATCTACCGATTTAGCGAAAGAAAAAAATTTCTTTGAAACCCGTGTAACAGAGTATCAGACCGCTGGTGCGCTTACTTGGGATTAAATAAAGAGGAGATGGGATGAGGATACAGGAATTATGGCGTGTAGGTCTATGGGTTATTATTGTGTTGAGCCGCATGGTGCATGCGTCAGTGCCATTAACCCCTAAGTTATCTCATGACAATGATGTTGTTTTGTCCGCTGTAAACGTGTGTATAGTACTTGGGAAGAGTCCTGAGGCTATTGAGTGCGCCAAGAAGCATGGCGCACTATTGCTTCCTGATGATCACGGCAAGCAGGGGATTATGTGTACTCGTGACGATGGTGCTTCAGAGACTATCGGAATGGAAACATTTAATCTATATTATTTGGCGGTAGTTTCGCCAACATTAAAGCCAACTATTACTGTATTGCATGTAGATCATGACTATGATATTCGTGAATGTCAGGGAGCAAATTTAGTGTATGTCTTGCTCAAAGATACTGAGTCACGGCGTGCAAGTATCGTGACCGAGTAATTACATCTTTATAAGCATTTTTTCATAAAGAACCGGGAGCAGTATATCAAGCTGCTCCCTCACTTTTTTATAATCATGTTCATCGACTATGGCTGCGGCATTCTTACGATTCGAGATGGCTGATTTATGGAGGTCCATAAACGTTCCATTTTCCAGTAAACTCTTTATTGGTAATTTCCAATAAGCGCCCAAATGCTGTATTTTCATGAGGCCATTTAAGTTGCTCATAATAAATACGGCACGCATAGTAGCATCATACGGCTTATGATCTACTACAATGGGTTTAGATGGTTTAAATGCTTCAATTATAATAGATGTGCTAGCATCATGCAGCCAATATGCGTATGCTTTTTTGTCTTCCATTTTACTTAACTGTTTGCTTGGTTGCATAATGAGCCGCAGCGTTGTATCAAGCTCAGCTTTTGGTAGTAAAATTACTCCTTGCCCCAAGGCGCAGTTTGGTGGCTTAATAACATAAAAATCGCTTGGTATTGCTTGCATAATTTTTTGTGCTAATTCAGCGGTGTAGCGCTTTTCTATATCTATTGTTGTGGGCTTAAATTGTTTGAGGAAAGCCGTGTCAAAGAGCGTGTTGGTTGCTTGTTTGCTGCGGACATAGCGGCTTGTTGCTTTACCCAAGCAAATGAGTGCTGGATATGTTGTGAGCAGCTTATGTACCTGTTTGGCAGGCTGCTTGAGGGTGTGTGCCACAAGTAGCTCACGTTGTGGTATTTTTTTTGCTCGTTTGAGTTGTAGCGGTTGGTAGTATGTTTCAAAATCAGAGATTGTTGCATGGGTAGTTTTTAAATACCGTTTAAATGTGTTATATGCAAAGTCTTTATGCGGACTAGTAAGTTCAGTGCCGATATAATGCATAGGCATGCCAAAAAAACTTAATGTTTGCCATATGGTATGCCACATGGCGCCATGACCATGCAGGCTGGAGTAGCCTTTAAAGCGCGATTCGATCCCTTCTCCAAACTCACAGATATAAATGTGTTCGCCGTCAAATTTTAGATCAGCGATGCAGCATGAAATGTCTTCGGGAAGGGCGCTTGTTTCCCGCGTTTTCTCGCTTTGCGGGCTTCGGCCTTCGACCGGCTCAGGCTGAGCGGGGAAGAGAATCGTTGTTGTAAGATTTAAGCTTGCGACAAAGGTATAGAGCAAAGCAAATAGTTTCATGAGGTGATCTTTCACGTGGATAAATTACCCTCACCCTGAGCCTGTCGAATGGGCGTCGGCCCGTTAGGGCCAAGAAAGAGTGGGGAAGCATGCTTTAAAATGCTTCATTAAATGTGATATAAAATTCTGGCGTCATGCTATCAAGCGGTAAACGTTTTTTCCATTTCCAGCCAACATCAAAACGAATAGCCCCAATTGGTGTTTTATAACGTACCCCAACGCCAGATCCTGGATACCATTGTTTCTTGAGTCCTTCAATGCCATCTTGGCTCAAAATACCAATATCCTGAAAAAGCGTTAATCCCACAGCTTTGTAGAGGCTATAGCGCAGCTCGATGTTTGCATTAATCATTGAACTACCACCCTGAATGGTATAGTCAGTGATAGTTTTGCCATTTACGACACGTTGAGAAGTACCAAGTGGTGGAATAGCATCCTGTCCATATCCGCGAACTGTAGTTGGGCCGCCTAGGTAAAAACGTTCATGTGGTAATACTTTTTCAAACTTGCTTCTAAAAATGTGCCCAAAATTAAAGCGGCTAGCCAATACAAGACGCTCGTGCAAGGGGAAAAATAATGACTGCTCAAAACATATTTTTGCCTCAAGATCCCCTTTGCTTTCAGGCAAAATAAATTTAATAGAGGCCTGTGTGAGTGAACCCTTAGTCGTGTTAATGCGGTCATCCAGTGTATCAATCGTAATCCGTGGTTCAATAAAAAAATAAGGCAATGGTTTATTCAGTAGTTGTTGGTCAAAGTTCAAATTACCCTGTACTTTGTTTATGGTAGCCCATTCATTACCAAGTCCTAGGTGCCAAAAATAATGATCTCGATACTCATTTTCCATTGAGCCTTTGGCGCCGTAAATTAATGCGTGGTATGCTGACCCGCTGTGTGCAATTTCAACCGGATGAATCAGCTTATTGATATATATTTGTGTCTTGCCAGTACCGCGCAGATCTAGGGGCTGTGGTTGCTGATAGTGCATGACTAGCTTTTTTTCAAAATGATTCCAGTCGCCTTCTAGCCCGAGTTTGTCGGCACGGTTTGTTGGGTTTTTGATAATAACTGAAGCACCGATTTTTGCTGTGTTAAGTTCACTGAAAATTTTGTTGCCGCTATTAAAATAGTAGCCAATACGTGCTCGCAGCTCGAGGGGGTCATCATCAACTACGTTTATAAAAACATTCTTTTTGCTTTGTTTTTTAGAAAGCTGCGCTGGCTGAATATGAATTGATTTGAAAACATCTAATTGGCGCAATTTTTTGCGTGAAAGTTCAATTTTTTTGCGGTCCCACAGTGCTCCTTCATTAAAGAGCATATGTTTTTGAAGGCGATGAAAGGGAACGCTCGTATGTCCTTGTGTAATAATTTTACCAAATTTCACTAAAGGGCCGGGTTGCACTATCCATAAGATAAAAACATGCTGTTTTTCTTGCGATTGTTCGCTATTTTGATTGATAACAACTACTTTTGGTTGCGCTTCCGCATACCAATATCCCTGCTGCAAGTAGTAATTTAAAATGTATTGACGCTGTTCATTTATCCGATCAATATTGCATGGTATGTGTTCCCCTGGCTTTGGTTTTCTAAATTTTCTAAAAAATTCATGCTGCATAAGTGCTTTAGCATGCTTGATTTTAAACCCGGTCCATAAGCGTTGCTTTCCTTCAGTAAGATGTAGCTTCATAGTGTAGGTTTTGCCATCACTGTTTTTGATAAAATCTTTGCTATCTACGGAAAAATCCCAGTATCCATGCGCAAGGTACCACTTTTTAATATCATCTAAAATCGCGCTAATCATAGCCTGGTCAGCATTTACCTGTTTAAGCTTTGCAATTAACTCGCTTACTTCGGGTGGCAATGCTTGCCGTGGTCCATAGACTTCGATAGCGCTAGTAGTAATGGGGCTGCCTTCGGTAATGGTGTAATGGTAAGTGTCAGGGCCTAGTTTTTTGTATGAAATATGAATGCGCCAATATCCTTTTTTGAAATACTCATGCAAGAGTTGCTGCGCTAAAATATCAGGAGAAAAAAGCCAGTCTGGTATTTGTTGGGCAATAATATCTTCTAAAATATAGGGTGTGCTGAGTACGGTATTGCCTGTAAAGGTGATGTTACGTTTTTTTTCCGTTTTAACGCGAATAGAAACAGCAACCGTATGTTTTTTTTTGTCTAGGCGTTTGGTATAAAAAACGCGAATACCACTATACCCATGTTTTTTGAGTATTTTTTTACTCCGATTAGCAAAATGAGTTAGGCTTTTTTTAGTGTAATGCTCATTTATTAAGTCATCGCGCGTTTGCTTAAGATAAGGTTCTAGTAAGCGTAATACGTCGCTTGTAGTTCCTTTTTTGGTTGAAAGAGTAAGTTTTGTTAACTTGTAAGGGTTGTTTTTGTCGATGTAGAGGGTTACGATAATCATTTTCTCTTTTTTATGATAAGTGAGGTGGTCTCGTATCATGCAATCAAAAAAGCCGTTATCTCGCAGATAGGTGGTAATATTTTTTACCGATTCTTCGTGGACTAAAGGATCAAAAGGCTCACCTGCTTGCTGCAAATAAAGATGTGCAAGTGATGATGAGCCAAACCAAATTCCTTTAAAGACAATATTGTTAAAAATCCATTGTCCCGTTAGTTGCACATGAAGGGCTGTGCTATTGTTTTTTTCAATAGTATCAAATGATATCTTCTCAAAGCGGTTTTTTGCCATGAGACGTTTGTATGCCACATCAATATCATCTTTAGTGATAGTTGTATGCTCTTTCAGGTCGGTTACATAAAAAAACTCATGCCTGCTGAGAGGTACATCACTAGTAAAAGAGATAGTATCTATGGAAAATGCCTGTTCTGTGGGAGTGGGGTGCGCTGTAAAAAAGGAAGCAACGTTGCCACCATAACTTGCTGCTGTGGCATGGCAATGACGGATGCCGAGCAAGATAAAGCAAAATAGTGTTCTAACCAGTAGGTATGAGAGCACGTTGGCGCCTTTTTGTTTAGTCTCCGATAATTCTAAAAACCCCGCGAAAATCTTTTTCATTCATGAAAGGCTCTGCTAGTAAATCTTCTACTTTGGAGT
This sequence comes from uncultured bacterium, assembly GCA_903825355.1. GTDB lineage: Bacteria > Babelota > Babeliae > Babelales > RVW-14 > CAIKAH01. Next base: position 30,844 of record CAIKAH010000010.1, read on the forward strand.
CAGGGGAGCCCTTATAGAGATAATCAATAAATTTTTCTAAACTTATTGAGTCGCCACAAGCGTAAATTAGCACGCTTCCATCGTCAGCGTTTTGTACTGTTCCTTGAATATTTAGACTTGTTGCATGTTTTTGTGTATACACGCGGTAACCGACAGTGGTTACCTTGCCATTGACATGTATCTTGAGGCACTTCTTCATGAGCGACTCCCTCCTTTTTGCAGGGTATTTTACTTTTCATTAATGCTTAACAGACTTTTATACAGGGTTGTATGTTTTTTTACCATACTCTTGTTGTCAAAATCGATAAGGTCATCATTCTTCGCTGCTAGTGCTTGTTGGATTGATGGGTGCAAGGCAAGATGTATAATTTTTTCTGCCAGTGCTTTTTTATCTCCTGGAGTAACTAAATAGCCATTATGCCCATTACGTACCACTTCTGCAATACCCCCTACATTGTAAGCGACAATCGGAACGTGGCTAAGGCGAGCTTCGATAATTGCACATGGCAGGCCTTCCCACAATGAGCTTAGGGCAAAGAGATCCCACTGTTTTAAAAATTTCTGTACGTCAGCTTGCCAGCCTAGCAAGCAAATGTGGTCTTTTAGTTGATATTGGGCAATCCATGCTTCTATGCGGGGGCGTTGTTCTCCATCACCAATAATTTCAAGGCGAGGCGCAGGCAAATGGTTGTGCCGTAGGGTTTCGTATACGGTGTAAAATGTTTCCAGTAGGTCGAAGATATTTTTTTGTGGCTTAAAACAGGATATGGTGCCAATAACAAAAGGTTTTTCAGTGTGGTATGATGGTGAAAATGCCGGGCGGTAAAATTTTTCGTAGTCTACAGCTGCGCGTATGAGTGAATTTTTTTTGGCAAAGCCTGGCAGTCGCTTAATACCCGTCTGTTGATCGTGTTCTGAAACACATACAAAATGAGTAGTAATGAGGCTTGTTAAATATTCAGGAATAAAGCGCATGAGCCATACAGGGCGTGATAGATGTTCATGAAAGCCGTAGCCGTGTATTGTATGCACGCGATGCTTAACTCCAGCAAATAACGCAGCCCAGCGCCCAATAATGCCGGCCTTGGTGCTATGCGTATGAACAATAAGTTGAGGGTGTGCTTTTTTTAAGTGCCGAAGCGTATTGTGAAGGATTATAAAATTCTTAATTTCTTCCAGTAGTCCTAAGAATCGTACATCACGCTGCATGCTGGGGAGGAGATATACATTTTTCAGTTCTTGTGTGCTGGGGACCAAGACTCCTTCTGTGCCAGAAATAAGTGCTGTGTGCATAGCCTCTGCAACTCCTTTGGCTAAGGCAAGGCATACTTTTTGTGCGCCACCAAGTTCAAGCTTGGTGATGATATACACAATCATTATGAGCACCTTTTCGGTAAAAATGGTTAACCACTAATCAGCAACAAGGCAATTAAAAACGCATAAATGATTGTTGATTCTATAAATACGCCAGAAATAAGGTTAAGTCGGGCAATCGATGAATAGCTTGATACATCCATAGCAATTCCCTTGCAACTTTTTTTGCCAACTAGTCCGAGTGCAATAGCCCCACCGCATGACCCAAGGCTAATAGTAGCAGCAGCTGTACAGGCTTTGAGTGCGCTAAGACTGGTCGCAGCGGCGCCTGGTAAAACAAAAATGATGCATAGTGCAACAATAAGGCAAAAAATTACTGCTGTTTCAATAAAGGCATAATTAAGAAGCGAAAAGGTAAAAAATTTATTGTACGCTTTGTAGTTTTCACCTACAGCGGTAACTGCAGCATGAGCAAAAATAGACTGGCCAACCGATGGACCAATACATCCAATCATGATGCAGCAGCTTGCGGCAAAAAGGGCTATTGCTAGCTCCCAAGACATGGTAGGTGTGATATGTGTTCTAACCATTAGGTTTACAATCAGGGCAAAAATAATAGGGGCTTCTATAAGCGATTGTGTAATAACCATAAAAGTACTTATTTTGCTTGCAAATATTGGCACACGGGCAATAGCTTCTGCTGTTGCCCGTGCAATAAAGCCAGAAGCTATGCTTGCTGTCATTGATACAATACCTACCGCTAAAACACCACCAGCGCCTGCAACGGCGTGAGCATCTGTAAGGTCAATAGGTTTTCCAAAAAGGACCATTAAGGTAGCAACTAAGGTGATAATGGCTCCACTTTCAAGAATTGCTAGGCCAATCACCATAGTGCTAAAAATAGGTCCGGCAGCAGTTGGCTGTCGCAGCGAACTTTCAACCATTCCTTGGCCTGCTATGCCCAAACCAATACCACAGCCGATAGCGCTTATGCAGAGTGCAAGGCCAGCGGCTCCATAATGAAGCATATCAGCAGAAATCATAGGTGTTCCTTTGGTTCATGCTTAAGTGTGTGTGGGTGTTGATCGGCACCGTGCTGAATAGCCATGCCTAAGTAGGTGGCGGTGAGCATGGTGAGCACGAACGATTGCATCATTGCCTCACCAATACCTAGAATAATTTGGAGCCAGGTAACAGCAAACAAAATGTTTAATGTAACTTGGACGATTTTTTGTATTGTTCGTAACCAAAAATTATGTTGATAATCAATATAACTGAACAGTAAATGAATCACGATAGAGCAAAAAATAACAGGAGTGACAAACATGCGGTAGTGACCAAAGAGATCAATAACCATGCCTAAAATGACCCCACCGCCGACAATATTGCCAAAGAGGCGAAAGGACATGGATGCAATTTTAGAGAGCTCACCTACGACATGTAGGGGCGCCATAATGATGAATGGGTCAATGAATTCTTGTAAAAAACCGCGAAATCCATGGAGCTGTATTTTTTGATACTGTACATACAAAAAACTAGAAAGGGCTATGGCAAGCGCTGTATTGAGATCTCTGGTTGCTTCTTCTACAAAAGGTATTAACCCAACAAGGCATGAAAAGGCAGTAAATAAAAATATACTTGAGATAAACAAAAAATACTTTTGCTGAAATAACCCAATATTATCAATGCTTAAGTTGATAAAAAAATCGATAGCTTTCTCGTATAAAAAAGTTACCGTATTGTTTTTTTTACCTAAAAAATACTGTCCAAGGGCAGTGAGGCTAAAGAGGATTGCCATTGCGACCCAGGTGCCAATAACAATATCACTGTGAATGGTCCAAAACGGACCAGTAAGTCCTAGGCTAGCAAAGGGCTGCACTGAGTGGTAATGAAATAGTCCCGCGCTCATAATGCTCTCCGTATCAGCTGATATACTTTAAAGCCAAAAGCTATGAGTAATGCGCATGTAAAAATAGGCGTGTTTAGTGCTACGTGTCTCATGAGTAGTACTAAACCTCCCAGCAGAAGTACATAGTTCAGCAAAAAACTTAGAAAGATAAGGGTAAAATGGGAGCTTTTTGACGTGCTTCTAGAAGAGCGATACAAAAGGAGTCGTTTGCTGAAGATGCTACCGTACCAATAGCCAAATCCACAGCCAATAAGCGCTGATAAAATGATTGTTTTTATTAATATCATAGTTCAATTTCACATTTCAAGTGTTGCCGTTCAGGATAGTATGATCTGCGACCGCCGGCAAGCTGAATGTTTTGATTCTATTTATATCGCGTTATAAAATTCTTATTCATGTGCATTATATTTTTCAAATTGCCTTAAGTAAAGATAGATATAAAAGAACGATTTTACGGTAATTATAATAAAATGTTTTCAAATTGTTGATTTTTTAATGAGCGTTTAGTTAGGTTAAAGGTGAGCTTAACGGCTTAAGGGGGAAATGCGAGTAAGTGATTAGCCTTATAAAAAACAGGGGAAAAGGGGGACGTATGAAGAATAAAATGTTAAAAGTAACCGTAGCGCTGGGCTTGGTACTCGTTGGTTTGGGCATTAGTATTGCTGGTGCAACAGCAACCAAATTGATTGATATAACGGTAGCTAACCCAACTAATGGACAGAAATATGCAGCTGGAGCGTCACATGCAATAGGGCAGTTATTTTCATTGATAAATACCAATAACCCAGCAAGCAATTCACAATTTCTTATGTTGGCGGCAAATGGAGGAAAGGCACCTATGGCTGCTGCTGACTATACTAAAAATAGTAATTTTAAAAACATGGGAAGTATTTCTCCTCTTAATGCACAGGGTGGTACCGGTACAGTGAAGGCAGATGGTAATGCGCTTTTTTTAACAGCTGGAGCAGCTCCTTTGGCAACCACTGTTACATTAAAGGCGCCAACTGATGCACACATTAATGCCATTATGGGTGAATATGCAGCACAAGGCCCCAAGTATTATACAAACACCTTGAGAGCTAAAAACAAATCATGGCCGCTGGCAAAAGCACAGACAGAAGGTAAAAAGATGGCTGATAAAAATACTGCAGCAGTGAAGCAAAAATTACAAAAGCTATTGGTCTGGTTTGAATACCAAGGGTATGCTATGTTTATTTTTAATCCATGGTCGCCGTCCCTGCTTTCAGAGCTAGCTAAATGGCGTACGAGTTAAGCACAGGGGAAGTGGAGAAAAGAGCGTAGGGGGTTACCTCTACAAGTGAAGTCTGAAAGAGGCGGTATGGTTTTAAACCATACCGCCTCTTCGGTTTTAATGTGCCTCTTCTGAAAGTATAAGCAGTGTGTATCCCCCCGCTCCTCCTGAGCTTGTCGAAGGACGCGTCCGTAGGACGTGGAAGAGCGGCAATAAAGAGCTTTTTGCCCCCGCTTTTCCACCCCTGACGGGGCGTGGTTCGACAAGCTCACCATGAGCGGGGGGGTAATATTGATTTAGGGCAAGGGCTTAAAATCTAGTATCGAAAGAACTCTAATGTGCCTGTGCGCCTAGCAGCATAATTTCTTTTAATACTGCATCCAAATTAAGTGACATCGAATTAATACCACAAGCGATTAAGAAGGATGCAAATTCAGGGTAATCTGATGGTCCCTGACCACAGATGCCAATTTTTTTACCAGCTTTTTTTGCGCCGATAATAGCCATGGTAAGCATAATTTTAACTGCCTCGTTGCGCTCATCAAAAATATCAGCAACGAGTTGAGAATCACGGTCAACCGCAAGGGTCATTTGTGTTAAATCATTTGAGCCGATTGAAAAGCCATCAAAGATGGTGGCAAATTGCTCAATAAGCAACACATTTGCGGGAATTTCGCACATCATGTAAATCTGCAGCCCATTGCCTCCTTGGGTAAGGCCATAGCGCTTCATGGTGGCAATAACGGCCTGCGCTTCGCTTATAGTACGCACAAAAGGGATCATTAAAATGGCATTAGTGAGCCCCATTTCATCGCGGATCTTTTTCATGGCTTGGCACTCCAGCGCAAAAGCCTCTTGGTAGCGGGGGTGGTGATAGCGAGATGCGCCACGAAAGCCTATCATTGGGTTTTCTTCTTCTGGTTCAAAAAACTCCCCTGCAAGCAGTTTGCGATACTCATTGCTCTTAAAATCGGACATACGAATAATAACTGGGCGTGGGTAGAATGCTGCGGCAATTGTTCCCGCTTCTTGGGCTAGTTTATCAACAAAGAATGCTTTTTTATCAGTGTACTCAATGGTAAGATCATCAATCTGCGCACGTGTTTGTGCATCAGTTACTTCCTCTGGGTGCACGAGTGCCATCGGGTGTACCTGTATGCCGGTGTTAATAATAAACTCAAGTCGTGCCAAGCCAACGCCTGAGGCAGGTAGTCGTGCAGCACTGAAAGCCTCATCAGGATTGCCTAGATTAACGTAAATATCAACGGGGGGTGTTGGGATATTGTTGAGTTGCATACGTCTTATCTCAAAGGGAATGATCCCATCAAAAACAACGCCAGTTTCTCCTGAGGAACAATCAATTGTAATGTGTTGACCGTTGCTGATGTGTTCGGTGGCATTGCCAGTACCGACAACGGCAGGGATTCCTAATTCGCGGCTAACAATTGCAGCATGGCACGTGCGCCCGCCGCGGTTGGTGATAATCCCGCCTGCAATCTTCATAATTGGCTCCCAGTCAGGATCGGTCATATCAGTAACCAAAATTTCACCAGGTAGCACGGCGCTCATTTGTTGAGCTGAGGCAATGACGCGGGCCTTGCCTGTTACTATTTTTCTCCCAACGCTTTTACCCGTAGCAAGAGCTGTTGCTTTTTCAGTAGCTCTGCGGTTAATTAGAAATTCTTCATGTATTTGTGTATGTACTTGTTGTGAATGAATAGTTTCTGGGCGGGCTTGGACAATGTACAATTCTCCATCAATGCCATCTTTGGCCCACTCAACATCCATGGGGCACCACGCACCTTTGCGTGCGGAATAATAATCTTCAATAATTGCCGCTTGTTTTGCCAGTGATAATACTTCTGCATCAGTGAGTGAAAAGCGTCGGCGCTGCTCATAGGGGACATCTTCGTCTTTGGTTGCAGCTGATCCTTCATGTGCGTAGACTAAGCGATGTTGTTTGCTCCCTAAGCGTTTCTTGAGCAGCGGCTTAAAGCCTAGTTTGAGGGTTGGTTTGTGAATATAAAATTCATCAGGATTTACAGAGCCTTGCACTACTGTTTCGCCAAGGCCATACGATGAGGTAACAAAGAGTACGTCAGGATGTCCGCTTTCAGTGTCTAAGGTGAAAATAACGCCTGCACTTGCCTTGTCAGACCGCACCATTTTTTGCACTCCTACGGAAAGCGCAACGCTCAGGTGATCAAAATTATGATCAATACGGTATGAAATGGCACGGTTGGTGAAGAGTGAAGCAAAGCAGTCAAGGGTAGCTCTTAGCAGATTTTGTACACCATGAATATTTAAATAACTTTCTTGTTGCCCGGCAAATGATGCTTCTGGTAGGTCTTCTGCAGTTGCTGATGAGCGGACCGCAACATCAACTTCATGGCCGTATGTGCTGCATAATTCAGTGTATGCAGTTTCAATTTCCATGCTGAGTGCCGGAGGAAGCGGTACGCTGCGAATAAGAGATCTGATTTTACTACCCAGTTGAGCAAATGCATCAAGATCAGCTTTATTAATTTGAGCGAGTAATGTTTTAAGCGGATCAAGCAGGTTGTTTTGCTCCAAATGATAACGATACCCATCAGCTGTAATAGCAAAACCGCCGGGTATTTTTACGCCTTGTTTGCTGACATATTGTATCAATTCGCCTAGTGAAGCGTTTTTACCGCCGACACTGGCAATGTCGTCCATTGATACTGTTTCAAAACGTTTAATAAATTTCATACACTTGATCCTCAGCGTTTAAATCTAATCTGGTTAGTAACCTATAGCGTACCATGCTTATGGTTTTGTGTGCAGGGGTTTGGTTATGAATGATTACTTTACAGCGTCCCGCTCTTCCACCCCTACTGGGGTGTCCTTCGACCCAGGCATTGCAATGCTTCGCCGCGACACCGTCCAGCCAGACCTCGGCATAGCCTTGGCGACAACGGGCAGGCTCAGGGTGAGCGGGGATCACTTACTCATGGTGGTGTATGATAGTGTTACCAATTCGGTCTTTGAAAGCCAAGTGTTTACGCCGCTTGTGCGGATGATCGAGTGTGGGGAGGTCCAGTGCGTAACGCTGGCGACTTTTGAAAGTGACTTGCAGATTAAAAATAAAATAGCACAGTTTAATCATCCAGCAATAACGTTTATTGTGCTCAAGCGTTACCCGCTTCTGGGCGTCTGGGGCTTGTGGTTTGCTGCACGGCAGTTGATGAGCGCTATGTCCACTCTTTCTCAGGCTAATGCACTTCGGCCGTTCCTCAAGCTTAGCGTGAGCGTGGTTCGTGCCCGTGGCCCATTAGCAGGGTTAATTGCAAAATATTTGCTTGCGTTAGACAGCAAGCAGCCTGAATGGCAAGTAAGAGCGGGGCTCACCATTCAAGCTCGTGGCTTATGTGCCGAAGAGTATCGCTTTGCCAGCGAACAAAAAATTTTATCGTGGTGGCAGAAAATAGTGGTAGCATGGCGGACCAACCTTTATGATCGTATAGAACAAAAAGCCTATACACAAAAGCCAGGAGTGATGATCGAGGTAGTCAGTGAAGCGCTTGGTGAGTATTTGCAAAAAACGTATTCTACCCCCGCCGCTATGATTACCCTGGCGCAGAACGATTTGGTAAATCCTCTGCCGCCTGATTATGTCGCAGAAAAACGCAAAGAGATGCGTGGTTTTCTGGACATTCCTGATGATGCGTATGTGTTTTGCTACAGTGGCTCTTGCAAGCCCTGGCAGTGTGCGGCAGAGACAGTGCAGTTTTTTGCGCAAGAGGCGCAAGTAAGCGCTCAAGTTTTTTTGCTTATTTTATCGCAAGATGCAGTAGCATTTCAGTCGCTCTTTGCTCGGTATGCAGTACCGGCTGAACGTGTACGGCTGCTTTCCGTTAAACCAGCCGACTTATTACGTTACCTTTGTGCTGCCGATGCTGGTATGCTTCTGCGCCAACCAGATGTGGTCAATTGGGTATCGCGACCTACCAAGTTACTAGAGTACCAGGCTGTTGGTTTACACATTATCCATAATGGGACTATTGCTATGCTTGCGCATAAACGCTAATCAATCACTAGTTTGCTTTGTTCTTCTGAAACAGGGTCAGGTTTTTCATCGTTTTCATCGGGGATTGGCAATGGCTGAATTCCTTCAGCTTTGTCAGCATCAATATTTTCTTGATTGTGATCTTGAAGCACTAATTGTTGCTTTTCTTCAGCAGAAACATGCAGCAAATCATAACAAGGATCCTCTTGCCCATTTGTTGCTGTTAAAAAATCCATTGGCAAGCTATCGGTCTCATTTAAGTTTCTAATACTAGCACCAGCAGCAAGTAATGCTTTGACCATAGCTAAGCGGGTATCTTTATTGTCTTCTTTTGCTGCTAGGTGTAGGGCGGTGTTCTCGTCATTATCTTTGCGGTTGATTTCAGCAGCAATCGTCCCTTTTTCGGTAAGTGTTTTAATGGTGGCATTAAGCTGGTCGATGCTACGGGCCTGGCACGCTTGGTGCAATAATAATGGTTGGGGTGTTGGTGCTGAAAGTGTTGCTGCGCGTAGCGCAAGTGCAATTACACAACTGATCCCCAAAAGCATAAATAATTTTGTTGGCATGAATGGCATGAGAAACCCCCATTGGTTTATCTATTATTTTTCCCTAACGCTAGTATGGCAAAAAACAGGCGCCTAGCACAACAATTTGCTCCTTAATCCACTATATTTGCTGCAGCTTGCAAGTATTCAAGCTCTTTGTGTTGTTCAGCGCTAAGCTGTTTGGAGTTCCGATGAATCGGTTTTTCGGCGGTAGCAGCAATAGTTGAAAAAAGTAATGATAAGCGCGTACGCAATTCGGTGAGCTTTGTGTTTAGCTGTGTTTTCTCCTCAAGCTCTTCTTTTGCGTAGACTGGGAACTTTTTAAACAGGCTTCTCTTAAGTGATTCACCAGCCCATCCGCGAGGAACATGGGCTTTTTTCAGTGCTTCTTGGACCCAGGCTATTTTATTTTCACTAGTAAACTCTAACGGTGCAATGAGTGCATCTTCAATAGGGCGAATTTCTTCACGCAATAGGCGGCGCGCTTCTTCAATACCGACTTGCGGATCTTTCGGGATTTGTTTGAGTAACGCATTCAATCTTTTCCCTTGGGTGGCGGCTTCTGCTTTTGCTGCCGCTGCTGCTTTTTTCTCTGCTTGTGCTTGAGTATAGGATTGCAAGGTGGTATTTGTTGTGGCAAGAGAAGACGCAGTAGTGTGCAGGGGGGTGCACACTACTGCTAGGGTTAGGATTACGGTATAAAAATTTTTTTTGCCGGTATTCATACTGTTTTGCCTCCTAAATCATTTTACTGAACCTCTATTACTACAAAGGCATAACTTATTATATGGCATGTGGCAGTTGTCATGACTATTCTGTTTGAAAATAAATAAGCATCAACCCTAGGCTTATATTAATAAATTTTCAAATATAAAATCAATAAATTAAAAACGAAGATCATTAAGGAAGAGAAGAGGAGGCGACTAGGATTAATTCCTGAACTTTTATTTAGAAGCAAGTGAGAGCCGCAGGCTATCATTTCCGTACAATAGATCCATGCCGTACACCTTGCCCCATTTTATTGCCTGTGAATTATGGGGGTAGAGCGCGAAGAGTGTTTTTATGATGCTTTCTGCTGTTTTGACTGGCTGAATGGTATGATGGTTTAATATATGCACAAATACTCCATGGCAGCGCTTATTTTCAAGCTTTGGCGCTTCTGCCAGGCCAGGCATTTTGCGTGGAGTAAAGCTTATTGGTTGAAAATAAACACCCGGTAGTTCTTGCTTGTTAAGCTCGCTAGCAAGTTCTTTGGCGTTTACCCATGGGGCCCCGATTTGTAAAAAAGGATGTTTGGTGCCGCGACCTTCTGAATAGTTAGTGCCTTCAATCAGCACCGTCAGTGGGTAGGCAAAGACATGGTCAATGGTCATAAGGTTAGGAGAAGGTGCTTTAAAATACCAGCCACTCGAAAGTGTAGGTTGCTGGCTTGTAATAATGGTTAGCTGAGCGTCGCGCTTGCTGTTCATGCTCTTTGCCAGGGTCCCTAGGCTACTACCGTGGATGAACGGTGCTTCTGCATGACCAACAAAGGATTTATGTTCTTTTTCGAGTACGGGCCCAGACGGCCCCCAGTGGTGAAGCGGGTTAATGGCATCAAGCAGTATGACGGGGATGCTTGCTTCGCTGCAGGCTTCCAGTGTTAAATCAATCGTTGATGGGTAGGTGTAGCAGCGGATGCCGACATCGGGCAGGGCGATAAGCATGACGTCAATTTTTTTGAGCATTGCCGGTGTTGGTTTTTTATGCTTCCCGTGTAGCGAATAAACCGGGCAGCCCCAGCGACTTGTTTTTTTATCAGCGACATAGCCAAAGGCCTCGTGTGTTCCGGCTAGTCCGTGCTCGGGGCTAAACAGTGCTACTAGCTGAGTATTGTCCTCTTGCTGTTGTGCCCAGGTATGCAAAATATCGGCCAAGAAATTATTTTCTAGTGTAACGCTGCTGGTATTGCATATAACTCCAAAACGTTTGCCTTGTAGGTATTTTTCTGGTGTCGTAATGAGTTTATCAATGCCTTGCGTGAGGGGTTTTGCCAATCGCTGAGCAAGGGACGTGAGCAACGGCTTATGGAATGAGCCGAGCGGAATATGAAGAGCTGTGGGAAGGATGGAAGCCTCTTCGGGGTGGCCAAGCGAAATGATAATCAAACGATCTGCATAGGGCGCTAGCATTTCTAGCCACTGCTGCTGGATGCTGTTCCAGATGGCATCGGCGTAAAAAAAGGTTTGCAGGAGAATAGTGGCATCAGGGTGTCGGTCGATAAAGTGTAGCACATCGGCTAATTGCTCATGTGAGGCAGTGCTTTTTGGATTAAGGGTAAATTCGTCTAGGAGCTGGGTGTCACGTTCGAGTAAACAGCGGTATAAAAAGCTTTTATCATCGTTTATAAACCATTGCTCTGGCGGGCGTATGATAGGCAATTCCGTAGTAATCATGATAACTTTTTTGTTTGCTAGCGGAGGGATATAGGTTGCCTGCAAGCATGCGTTAGCTAAATGCTGAGCCAGTCTTCTTTCGTCAAGAGGGGCCTTTATTTGGGGGGAAAGGAAGCGTTTTTTTGTGCGCTCTTCAAAACCGCTCTTCCACCTCTTCGAGGCGTGGTTCGACAGGCTCACCAGGAGCGGTTTTTCTTCGCTCTTTTGTTGTATGGAATTACTAAGGGAAATAGTATTAAAACCATTTTCTCCGCTCCTCCTGAGCTTGTCGAACCACGCCCCATTAGGGGTGGCAGAGCGGCAAATATTTTCCTTACCTAGTCCCTGCACAATCTTAATTTGCTCACTCGGTTTTGCCGAAAGAATAATATAATCATACCCAGCTTCAAGCGCTTCTTGTACTGCTGCTGCTTGCCCTACATCTGCCCAGGCGGCGGTCATCATAAAGTCGTCTGTGATGAGGAGCGCGTGAGGATTTTTGCTGCGTAGGAGTGTTACCGCTTTACTGCTACGTGTGACTGGCATGTCCCCAAACTCTTCGTAAATACCGTGCGAGCACATAATCGCGGGTACGCTGGCTTCCAGCGCCTGTTCAAAAGGCAGTTTTTGTTTTGCATGCAGTGTAGGGTCAATGGTAATAACAATTTGCTTGTCGTGCGTGTCTGCTTGCCCGAAGCCAAGCCCAGGGAAATGTTTGATGACAGGCATAATACCTGCATGCATGAGTCCTTTTGAAAAGGCAATCCCACAGTTGGCTACTGTTTGCTCATCAGGTGCAAAACAGCGCGTAGCTAAAATCTTTTTGCCAAAGAGGTCAAGCGAGGGCGCAAAATCCATGGTGATGCCTACATCACGCATTTGATGGCCAATCAATAAGCCTGCCTTGAAGCATGCCTGGGGGCCCAATTTTGCGAGTAACCATGGGCTTGGAGTAGAATAAAAACCACCAGTTTCTGATGGTCGCGAAACAATGCCGCCTTCCCAGTCTGTAGCGATAATGAGGGGGGGGATGTGTAATTTTTTTGCTTCGGCCTGCAGAAAGGCAGTAAGCTGTTTAGTCTCTGCACGATTTTTTACATGTGACGCTAGTAGCATGACTCCTGCTGGCTTGGTAGCGGCAAGCCAGCGCCGGAGAGTCGAGGCTTCAGTCTGTTCAGGAAGTGTAAGGATAAATGATTGGCCTGCGGATTGTAGCGTATTTTTTTGTGTCATACTAATAAACAGTACTGTGAGCAACGCAATATATGTTATTTGCATGGCTTCCTGACGTGGGTTTAAGAAGAAAATTGTTTGATGTACGGTCAAAATGTACGCATGGCCAAGGGTAGAGTCAAGATAATGCAATAAAAAAGCCCCGCAACAGTGCGGGGCTTTTTTGAAAAAAATACAAGAGGGCTTTACTTAAATCATTGCCAAGAGCAACGATAAAATAGACATCAACTTGATCAAGATGTTCAAGGATGGGCCAGAAGTATCTTTGAATGGGTCACCAACGGTGTCGCCAACCACTGCTGCTTTGTGCGCATCAGAGCCTTTTTTGCAGCCTTCAAGGTGGCCAGCTTCGATGTACTTTTTCGCATTGTCCCAAGCACCGCCAGTATTTGCCATGCTCAGTGCAAGGAGTGAACCAGTCAAGGTTGCGCCAGCTAAGAAACCACCAAGAGCCATGTTGCCATTAACCATATCGTTCCAGCCAAAAGCGAACTTAATGAGTACTGGCGTTGCGATAGTGATAATACCAGGAAGCATCATTTCTTTGAGCGCAGCTCTTGTGCTGATACTGATACAGCGTTCATAGTCAGGTTCAGCGCTGCCGGCAAGCAAGCCAGGAATTTCTTGGAATTGACGACGGACTTCCATCACCATTTTCCATGCAGCACGACCAACTGAGCGCATAGTGAATGCTGAAAGCAAGAACGGCAAGCAGCCACCAACAAAGAATCCGCTGATAACCAATGGGTCAATCAAGCTAAGGTGAGGAATGTGTGCTTCTTGGCAGTAGGCAACAAATAGAGCTAGTGATGCAAATACTGCTGATCCAATAGCAAAGCCTTTGCCAAGTGCTGCTGTGGTGTTACCAAGAGCATCAAGCTTATCGGTAATTTTACGAACCTCAGGGCCAAAGCCGGACATTTCTGAAATGCCGCCTGCGTTGTCAGCAATAGGGCCATAAGCGTCAACTGACATGGTAATGCCAACAGTAGCAAGCATAGAAACCGCTGCCAGTGCAACGCCATACACGCCACCAAAATATTCGTACGCAAAAAATACGCTGATTGCGATCGAGCAGATAGGTACCACAACTGATTCATAGCCAATTGAAAGGCCATAAATCAAGTTGGTTCCAGCGCCAGTGCGTGAGGCTTCAGCAAGGCGGTGAATCGGTGTTCCACTGGTGTAATAGTCAGTAACTAAGCCAATAACAACGCCAGAAATAGCGCCAAGAGCAATAGAACCAAAAAGGCTCATATCAAGGCTGGCTGCATGTAGGTACCAGTAAGCTCCGCCAATGAACGCAGCAATAGCGACATAGGTTGATTTTTGTAGCAGGGTGGTAACTTGTCCGCGCATAACAAAGGCAGCAAGAAAGCCAACAATAGATGAAACAAGACCAATTGCGCAAAGCATAATTGGCAGGGTAATGTAAGAAAGTTCTCCAGGGAATTGGTTTACCGCAAGTGCCATAGCACCAACTACAGAACCAACATATGATTCAAAAATATCAGCGCCCATGCCTGCTGTATCACCAACGCAGTCGCCAACGTTATCAGCAATAACTGCTGGGTTGCGAGGGTCATCTTCAGGTATATCCATTTCAACTTTACCAACAAGGTCTGCGCCAACGTCTGCAGCCTTCGTGTAAATGCCGCCACCAACACGGGCAAAGAGGGCAATAGAGCTGGCACCAAAGGCGTAGCAGGTCATGATTTTAATCAAGGAAATATCATTCGCAAAGAGGTAGAACAATGCGCCAAGACCCATAAGTCCTAAGCTTGCTACCACAAAACCCATAACAGAGCCGCCGGTAAGTGCGGTTAAGAATGCAGCGCGTTCACCACGTTCTTTTGCATCAATAGTTGTTGCTTCATTAGCACGAGTTGCCGCGCGCATACCAATATAACCTGCAAGCATGGAGGAAAGTGCGCCAATAGCATAAGCAGTTGCGCATACACCATTGAAGGTAAAGCTAAGCACCAAGCATGCAATTAAAATAACAACAGCCAAAATGCTGTACTCTTGACGCAAGAAAGCCATAGCCCCTTGGCGGATAAGGTTTGCGATGTGCGCTGAGCGCTTATCGCTATTTTTGCGTTTTGCTATGCCGCAGTAGCCAAACAACGTAACGGCAAGTCCTGCTAGTGAAATGCCACCATAAATGGCAAGGTGATGCAGTGCATTCATAAATAAAACCTCTTAATCAGTTGAAATAGAACGACTTATTATTATAGTTTTGCCGCGTTGTAGCTTGCACAGAGCTAAACGGGCCATTACCTTCTTCAGGCTACAAGTCTAAATCTCCTGATCAATTTGTCAAAAAAATGAGGGGATACAGCTAATTTTAGCTAAAAAATCATGGTTCAAAAGAGTGTTTTTATTATTATTTTTCCCCTGGTGTTGTTTGGTGGGGTGAAAATATAAATTATGTTCACTCATGGCCAGATAGTGCTAGTTGCAGGTAGTTTTTCACAGGAAGGGAATGTATAGATATCGAGTTCTAGCCAATATTTTATGAAAGGGTACGTCGTGAAAAAAACTGCTTTATCTGTTGGCATTACCAGTGGCGTTGCATTTTAATTAATTTAGCTAAAAGGACTTCTGTTTTTTGAATGCCGGGTAGGATTTTGGCGTTATCAGGTCTTTGCCCGGCAAATCAAAAGTGTTTAACGATTACTCTAGGCCGCATCCATAAAGCACCCCGATTACTAACGCAACTACGTCAGTGGCAATACAGCAGCCAACGCAGATGATTTTGCCTAATTCTTCACATGCACTTTTATTGCAGCATTCTTTCCTGCAGTAAGCTAAGCAGCTTCTTGGTGTGTCTGTCGCTAGGTTATCATTGTGAGCAGGGAGAAGATTTCTTCTAACATCTTCATGTGCTTCTAATGTTTCGATGCTCTCAGAGTCCTCTGAGGGGGGAGGTGTTGCACTATTGAGTTGTGTTGTGGTAACGATAAAGAGCAACAAGTATAAATAATGCATGCGCATATAGCCTCTTTTTTCCTAATAAGTGTTTTTTTGAGTATAAAAATAGCAAAAAAAGATAAATATTTTTTGGCTGAGTTTTAGCAGTAAAATGTTTGTATTAAGCACCATAGCGCTTTGCTTGTCCCCACCATGACAGCATAGCATCCACATGCTGCGCAGTAGTGGCAGCAATCTACCATGGTGCAATAGTCACTATCTTCTTCATGCGCTTGCTCGATGTGTATTGGTCGTCGATTATGAGAAGTAAGTAGTGCAGAACCTTCTTCTTTTTCTTCTTCTTCTTCTTCTTCTTTTGCTTCTGGAATTGATGCTAGATGCAGATGTACAGGCAGATGTACTTGCTGGGTGGTTGGCATCGCTCGAGAAGTACAGCAGAGCAATAAAAAAACATACATGCAATTCATTCCGTCTCCTTCTCAAAAAAACTAGCTATAATCAATTCACCCTGAGTTTGTCGAACGGGTTAAGTCCGCCAGACGAGAAAGAACGCAATGGTCATAAGTAATGGCTTCCTGCGATAACTGCAATCCATTACTGGCGTTGATTTTTTTTAAAAAATGTACTCTCCCGGATTGAAACTATCAGGTAATCAAAAAAGGAGAGTACAATGCTTGATGTAAGCACTTGGTTAAACTATCCACTAATCGTAATGTTGTCTATTGGGAAGAAAAGTTTTGAAAAATTAGGTCGTCATGTGGGGCAAGATGGCTATGCTTTTTCAAAATGTTTGCAACCAAAGGAAACAAACTATCAATTGTTGCAAAACATGACTGTATCAATGTTTGCAAAGGCAATCAAACTTGTCCTTGTTCTCGATGAAACTATCATTAAGAAAATGTTTTCCACCTACATGCAAGGTTCAGGTTGCCATTTTGATAGTAAAATTGGGCATAGAATTATTGCATACAAATTAATAGTTGCAGTAATAACCGATGCGCATTATGTCATGCCGATTTTTGCCGAGTATTTGTTTGCCCCAGAGCTAATCGAACAAATGGAACAAAAACCTTTGAGCAAAGAAGAGGTCTATTTGTTTTCTTTTAGTCATTGTCACAGTTGATGCATTAGTTAATATATCGTCACTGCTCTGCCTGTTATGCCAATAGAGACTTTGATGTCGTTAGTAGCGTAACTCCTGCCAACAATTGTTGAAAAGGTACATAAATTTTTTGATAACAAACAGCTTACTCAGGCAGCACCTTGCTAATCTGTTTCAAGAACACAGCATTCAATGCGGTCGGCGTGTTGGTAAGTCGATCACAGAGATATTTGACGAACAGCTCAGCAAAAAACGGTTTCATTTCTTTCCCGCTGTGTTCTGCAATGATTGGCACTAGCTTTCGGTAGTCTGCTTCGCGAATGATTTCGCGTAACTCAAAAATGAGCTCCTGTTTCATTTGTTCGTCTTCAGTTGATTGAAAAGCATAAATGACGGCATCGATGTCATCGATACGCTGTGTTTTGTTGAAATAGTTAGTGAGGAAGTAGGTGAAAATGATAGTCATTAAAAAGCCTTTATCTTCGAAGTTAGTGTATTCGTTGTAAAATCCATGGCGTCATTTCAGTAGGCGTGTTGGTGAGGCGATTGTATAAAAATTTTACAAACAGCTCTGCTTTATGGGGTCTCATATCGCCCCCACATTGTTCTTTAATTGCAAGTGTTAGCTTGTCATAATTTCCCTCAAGTATAATTACTTGGCATTCCTTAATGAATTCTTTGATTATGCTTGCGTGATGTAATTGAAACCCATTAATTCTATCGTCTAGGCTGTTGTAATCGTAAAATGTTGTTAAAAATAATACTAAACAATCTATGTTTATCATCCAAAGCTCCTTTAGGTATTAATCAATGATGGGAAAGGCGGTATTTATTCTGAATCCTAGAGGGCGTGTAGGATCCGGTATTAGAATCACTCGAGATGTAGTTAAATCATTTATAATAGTAGTTGATTTTTCTGCAACTCCAATGATTGAAAAGTTTCAATGACGGTGTCGATGTCTTCGATACGTTGTGTTTTATTGAAATAATCAGTGAGGAAGTAGGTAAGAATGATAGTCATTAGAAAGCTCAATGCTGTGGTGGGGGTTGAAATGCGCTATGCTCAACGGCTGCTGTCAAAGGTGCAGATGGTGTTTGGTGCCCAAGCAAGACGGTTTCAATGATGCGCTGAATGCTACTCAGATCGAAAGTTTCTAAGACAATGAGATTATGTGCCGAAAACACCTTGTTACAAACGACATATTGTTTTAGCCAAGCAGTTGTTATAACATTTACAATAATTTTTTCTTCTTTGGTGGTATTCAAGGGATCAATCAAGGCAATGTTAACAAATTCATTGCAGTCGAGCGGGTGTTCAGGGAATGACGTTTTTCCAAGCATACTGATTTGTGATATCTGAAGTCCGTGATATTTGTGCTGCAGAGTTTTTGGCATAGATGTTCCGGGAAGTGTATGATGGGTAGGTGTCATGAATGCATGGAGCAATTTAAGAGCGCCTTGCTCATCGGGTTGTTTGTTGCACTTGCTGATTAATGAGTGAATGAGTCGTTGAATAGGTCTTTTCTTAAGGTGTTGTATGAATATAATGTGCTCAAAAAATAATTTGCTATCATCAAGGTATTCAAGGGTTTTGAGGTAAGTATCAAAATGGTACAAAGGAGCTTGAAATTTGACGCATTCGGATGGTATTACGCCGTCTAGGTATGCCATGATAACTCCACGGTATCCGATTGCATTTGGATGCGTTTCTATTAGGCTCCAGTTGAATTTTTTAACGTGAAAATGAAAAGAATAAAAAGTACTACGTAGTTTCCAGCCGATCCATTTGAAAAAACGAAAAATAAGGCGCTATGCGTAATAACCAAGCAAGATTCGAACTCACACGTATAAAAAATATACGAGAAATACAGCACACCCTGCGAAAAATTCGATGTCTTTTTGCTCCACGATAACTTGTCTTTGAATAGCTTTTTTATACTACATGGATGCAATGAAGCTAGCTATTTTTTAGTTGCTTGCCTAGCTGAAAGTGCAAATATGTTTGTTATCGTATCCTTCGTAATATTAATTGATTCATTTCAGTAGGCGTGTTGGTGAGGCGATTGTATAAAAACTTAATGAATAACTCAGCGGTATGCGGCTTCATCCGGGTACCTATCTGTTTATTCATGGTTGTTGCAAGCCATTCGTAATTACCACATTTTATTATGGAAGAACATTCTTTTAGCAATGCTTTTCCAGTTAAGCCATCTGTATACCCCGAAAATTTTTTAATCCATTCATCTAGGTCATCAAATGGCATACTGGTTAGAAAACTTACTAAGCAATCTATATTAATCATTTTTTAATTCCTATAATTACTTTAGATAGCTGGGAAGGCTGAGTCAACTCTGAATCCTAATACACTTAATGGATCACGTGCTATAGTTACACGCGATGTGGTTAATTCATGTACGACAGTTTTTGATTTTTCAGCTACTCCAAATCCTGTCGGAATATCATGTGTAAACTCAAAAGCCTTGTTTGGTCTTCTTGGGTCTACGGGGGATGTAATCCATGCTTCAATGGCATTGGCATTATTACGAATATTTTGAAGGACAGCTGTATTGGCAGTTTGCTTGTTAGTAAAAGATGTCGCTGCGCTTAGATGTTCATCGGTTGTTATTATGCGCTTGATTAAGTCTTGTGGTGTCTTTCCTACATGGTCTCTAAGGGCATGCGCGCCCTTTGCTTCCATTTGATCAAGAAAGAAGGTCAAAATCCAGGATACATCCCAAAATATCTTGATCCAAGCATATGGCATATAAGCTTTGAATCGAAAAAGCGTAAGAAAATTGCATCTTGAGCCATAAAATATTGGTTCTTTTCTATTTCTTTTTCTAGCCAACCAACCGTGATAACGCGGAATTGGTACGCTGATTCTTTCTTGCTGCTTGGATCAATTAATATAGCCTCAAGGGGTTCATTGCAACACTCAACGTCATTAGGGTAGTCATTGTCTGTGTTGAGTAGTCGTATGGTTTTTATTTTATATTGGGGGCAGTATCGTACTGTTCTAGTTTCGAATAATTCTTTATCTAAGATGTGATCAACGTCTTCAGTATCAGTTCTTAGTTTCATAAATGATTGAATATACCTAAATGCATCTACTCTGCTTTTCAAATTACTTGCATGAGTGATAATTTCTTTTATTTTCTCTTCAATAAAAGCTTGATTGTATTTGGGTATGATCATTGTTTTTTCAATATACCAGCAGGCCTCATTGGCATTATCTAGTCCCTTTTGATACCAATCTAAGGAAACAATTCTAAAGGTAAATTGGAGCGCTGTTATCTTACTAATGCCATTGATCCATATCGTTATTTCTTGACTAAAGTGTACTTGGCCGTCTGTTGTATTAGTAAGTCTAATGTCTGAGATATCGTGCTTTAAACCAAGCATGTAAATCCTTATTTTTTTACAATGAGATGGATGTTTTTTGTATTGATAGAAGATACCCCATTAGCCGTATTTACAGAAATAATCTCCTCAAAATTAGCCACTAGTTCACCAGCGTGGCGGGTTGTATCTTTCGGATGCGGATATCGAAAGCTTCGCTTTCTAAAAATGTTACCGCCAATATTGACTTCTGGTGAAACTAGACAGGGAATATTACTGTCTCTGCTTATGGTTGTTAGCGTAGCTCCTTCGCCGACCCATGCCTTTCCAAGCATAATAGCCTGCAGCTCGTTTTTTGCCTGAAAAGAGAGCGTTGATCTGACAGTAGGAGCAGGAAATTCTTCCAAAGAACCCCCTGGTCTCAGTTTGAACATGGGCATTTCTTCGGGTTTTTCTATGCAAATTCGACGCACTCCCGCTAGCCACTCGTCAAGGGTATCAAATTTTGTTTCTACTGCGAATTGAAGACATGCAGCGGTGTCTTCCAGTATAGGTAGAGCTGCTGTCTCTGTTGCCGCCGCAGCGCTCTTGCCTCTCCCGCTGCTAGTAGCAGCTCCCAAGCTTGCAGCTTCACTACTGCGCATGATAGCAAGTTGGCGTGCGGTTGGTAATTCGCCATGCAAGCTTGCAAGAGCAGCTTGTTGCTCAGGCGTTCTGAGTACCGTA
>CAIKAH010000011.1 GCA_903825355.1 uncultured bacterium
CTGAAACAGATTCTCCAGAAACTGATGTTGACGATAACGAGGATACCAGCAGTGATGAAGACTATTCTTTACACTGCCAACACTGCAGCTTTGTTGGCAAAAACCAGCGTAGCCTCTCTGTTCATATGAGCTATAGGCACCCTGAACAACGACGCATATTACTCCAATGTGAACAGTGTGGAAAAAGTTTTAACGACAAATCTCACCTAAACGATCACCTGCGCATACATACCGGCGATAGGCCTTTTGCATGTACCGTATGCAACTTCAGAACCGCACGGAAGTGCTACCTCAACGAGCATATGAGACGACGTCATCCAGAAATACCACTTGCCTAATATTGCTCAGCTACGTGCCCTCGTACAAACATAAATGCTGCACATGCTATTTTTTTCCTGCTCGCCTACAATGATCATGCAACAACGCATAGCAAGAAACTAATGCAGCAAGTGGAAACCAATAGTGGTAAAGCTCTCCCCGCAGGGCATAATATACCCCAGCTAGTGATTGCATGAGGCACAAAACCGATAGAAAAACACCTACAATCCCAGCCACATTCATCAGTATATCTGACGAGATACAGAACCCTGCAAGAACCACCCCAAAAAGAATGAAATAGCTTTTTAGCAACCACCAGTTAAACCCATAAGCCTGTGCAGCATTTTGCTTTACAAAAGTTCTTCGTTTTTGCAAGTACCGAATGATCATCAAAATGGGGATGCTTGCACAGGTAAACAACAGCGGCAAGATAGGAAGTGATGAAGTTTCAAAGCTTTTTGCACTTAGCAATAAAGCTTTAATCGAAACATCAGGCCAAATACGATACGTTAAATATGAAACCCAAATAATAGTAATAATGGGTACATGGGCAAAACTACCCCATACGCGATCATGCAACGATACATTATTCACAAAAACCTCCCTCAAATAGGTATTGGACGTTCCATTTCAATGGGCGCTACCAGCCCCATAATTTTTAATAATGTTGGTGCAACATTGGCAAGACCTGCTCCTGGCTGCTGACTAAATGGACCATGGCATAGCTGCTTAAGCCTAAATTGCTTGCCCGCTACAACAAAAGGAACAGGATTAGCCGTATGGGCGGTAAGTACGCGTCCCTCGCTATCAATTTTACATTCGGCATTACCATGATCAGCCGTTACGCAGAGGATGCCCCCTGCACGCACCACTACCTCGTGGTAAAGAAGTGCAAGTTGTTGATCGATAATCTCACAAGCTTTAATCGTTGCTTGAAGATCTCCTGCATGGCCTACCATATCAGCATTAGCAAAATTAACGAGATAAAAAAAAGCTGGGTGAGAACGCAATGATTTTATCAATGTAGAGGTAATAAGATGTGCTGACATTTCTGGATGAGTGATATAATTTTTTACTTTCATAGACGGCACCAATACCCGTTCTTGCCCAGGCAATACTTCTTCATGCATCCCCTGAAAAAAATAGGTAACATGCGCATATTTTTCTGTTTCCGCAATCACAAACACATTCTTCTTCTGTTGAGACAGTAGATGGAGCAGCGTATTATCAAGAGGTGACTGAGAGAATAAAGTACGATAAATATCCGCTCTTTCTCGCCCTGCGGGCATCGCCCGTTCGACAGGCTCAGGGGGAGCGGACTCATGTGGAAGAGCAGAACCAAAATCTATCGGCGTAAGAAAGAAAGCAAGTGTTGGAACTGCTGCCAGTAACGCATCGGTAATTTGCCGTGCCCGATCAGGGCGCGTATTAAAAAAAATAACTCCATCACCCGCTCGCATACCACCATCTTCTCGCAATAGCGAAGGAACTACAAACTCATCAGTCACACCATGATTATATGATTTATGCAACACCTGTTGCCATGTTGAAGACAGCACGGGAACTTGCCCCAACAGAAGACGAACAGCAACAGAGGTACGCTCAGCATTATGATCCCTATCCATAGCATAAAAACGGCCCTGCAATGATGCAATACTACCCTTCCCAAGCTTTTTACAAAAAACCTCAAGGCGCTGCAAATAGCGCTCGGCAGAAACCGGCGCAACATCACGGCCATCAAGTATCGGATGAATAATAATTTCAGCATTTGTTTGTGCTGCTAAGATAGTAAGCAAGGCGTATAGATGCCGTTCGTGGCTATGCACTCCGCCGTCAGAAAGTAACCCAAACAAATGCACACGGCCACGAGTAGCCAGAGACGCCAAGCAACGCTGCAAAACAGGGCTTTTAGCAATAATTCCCTGCTCAAGTAATTGATCAAAATGCATCAGTGTTGATGGGACAACTCGCCCTGCACCCAGAACCATATGGCCAACCTCAGAATTGCCAACACTGCCAGGAAGCAAGCCAACGGCCTCTCCAGCTGCATGTAACAACATTGCAGGATACTGAGAGCACATTTGCCGCCAGAATGGCATATTGGCCAAATTCACCGCGTTACCAGGTGCACTAGGAGCATAGCCAAAGCCATCTAAGACGATAAGCATAGTCGGTTTATTCATAGAATCCCCATTTGCTGGGCTTATTTTACAATTACCCCCAGTAAAGCTATACTTTACTTTGTTATTTTAAAAAAAAGACTGTTTGAAACGCAAACAAACTGTTACAAATCAAGAGGATTATTATGCTTTACAGACTTCTCAAAACTTTTATTCTTTGCACCTGCTTGCTGAGCACAGCAGCTCATGCAACAGTACAAAGTTCTGAGACGCTGGAACAGTATAATACACAAGCACCTTCTGCTGATAGTGAAGCATTAGCTACTGAAATAGCAACGTTTGATGCTGAACTAGACAATTTCAGCGCTTTGGATGATTTCGAGCTGCCAGCTGTTGATACTTCATTTTGGATGCAAGTAAAAATCGCTCGCAACTTACTCGTTGCCCACATTAGCGAACATAAAGTAGCGTACCTGGTTGGCACTGCCGCTACCGTTGCGGCTATAACCGCACTTTGCATTTATACAAAGAAACAGGCTGCTAGCCCCGCATGAGCACCGCACACACGTTTGCGCTTTTCAGCGCAGCATTGCCAGCAAACATCTTTCCTGGCACTAGTATTTCATTTATTGATCATGACAATTGGCTTCGTATAACCCAGGTGTTGCGCTTAACCGCGGGCGAAAAAATAATTGTCTTTAATGAAAAAATTAATGCCCAGCTTGCGATTGAAGCAGGCACTTTTACCAATAAAAAACATATCATCACTGGTATTGTTACAAGCATTAATGAGCAGAAAGCGTTAGCTCCTGCAATACATGTGGTGGTAGGGCTAACCAAACGTGAAGCATTTGAAGATATTCTTTATTGTTCTGCCCAGATGGGGATAACCAGCATTACCCCTTTACTAACCAAGCGAATTCATCGCAATTGGATTACCGAAAAAGATGCATTACGACTTAAAAAAATTATGATTGCAGGGTGTGAGCAGGGTAAACAATTTGTACTCCCCACACTCAAGCAACCACACCAGCTAGCCGATGTACTTTCAGAAATCAGCCACAACGCTTTTGTGTGCTCACCAGAAGGTATGCCTCTGCTGCCCATCTTGCAAAAAATTGATCTAGAAAAACCACAAGAAATAACTCTTTTGATTGGCCCTGAGGGCGGTTTTGACGAAAAGGAAGCAGAGCTAATCACTGCTGCAGGCATTACCCCTCTAGCACTTTGCAAAAGTATTTTACGCTCCCAGGATGCAGTTCAAGTTATTGTTGGCTCCCTACGATCAATTATTTAAGCCAATTCGTCTTCTTTAGCTTGTTGCAATACTGGCATTGCTTCTAAGCGCTTAATACGTGCTTCAAGCGGCGGGTGAGTGCTAGTCAACTCTGTTACCAATCTAAATCCTTTTTCTACTGACGGATAAGCTTGCTGCATCTGTGCTAACATTATTTCCCGAGAATCACCCTTACTTAACCTGAGTAATTTTTCTAATGCTGTTGCAAGCGATTTTGGATCTTTAGATATCTTAGCTCCTGTCTCATCTGCTAAATATTCTCTTGATTGGCAAAATGACCGAACTATCAGAGTGCTGAGTACCTGTGCAACTAACCAAGCACGAAGACCATGTATCCCAACTTTACCTAACGCAAGAACACGAGCTATTGCCTTTGTTGCATGCAGCATTAAGTTTTTATAGGCGTCGCCCATTCTGTAGCCAATATACCCACCAGCAAAAATTTGCATTGCAATACCAATAAACGGAAGAAGGAACGTATCACGGTTTTTTATATGAGATATTTCATGACCAATAATTGCGCGTAATTCCTCGCGGCTTAATTGTTCAATGATACCATCGGTGATAAGAAAAAATGATTCTTTTTGATCAATACCACTAGCAGAGGCAAAAGCATTAACGATTTTAGGGGTAGAAATTAAGAGTAGTTTTGGTTCTGGCAAACTAAGCTCTTTACAAAATGCTTCTGCTTTTTCATGAAGCCATGGATGCTCTGTAGGGCTAATCACCGGATAGGGAAGCTCATTTGTAAACGCGGGCAAAGTAGCCGCATCTTTAGCCTTTAGCATTAGAGCGGTCAATCTTTCGATTATCTTTTCTCTATTCGCTAATTCCAACACGCCATCCTGGACTAAAAATACTGTTGTATTGGCATATTTTACAATAGCAAAATCGATATGTTTTTCTGTTTGCTGGAGTAATAATCTTGGCACAACAATACCTGCATCAATACACAAGTGACGGATCATTTCATGAATCCAAGCATATTGTACTTCATGTAATGGCTCGGCCTTATGATCTCCAAACAGATGATCATGTATTTTTTTCTCTGATGGCCAAGATCGGTAGCAAGCAGCTGCACCTAGGAGGCCAGCACCAAGCAAAGCAGCTCTGTAATCTTTATACCAGGATTGCTTTGTCGCAGCCTGTTTTGAACTAGTTGGAAATATGCGGCGAGATCCAGCCACAACGTGACTCGTACTTTTAGGCAAACTTGCTGCGCGGGAAAGGATTGTTCGAATAGCAGCAGGAGAAAATTCAATACCTGCACCAAAAACAACCACCACGGAAAATAATACCTTTTTTATCATAGCAATCTCCATTACTGATCATATAAAAATTCAACTTGAACATTAATTTTAACAGATATGGGCATCATCCACAAACGCCCCCCAGCAGAACTGAGAGAAACCTGAAGAAAGAACAGGATTCTTTCTATTTGTAACAATAGAGATAGCCGCTAGGAAAAGCCTACTTAGCCCCCCGTGGCCGTTGAACTTGATACATAAGCGTCTTGAGATAAAATAAACTCGCATTCATCCCAAGGCTTGAAAGCCGTGGGGTTTTCTGCTCAAGCTAAGAAAAATGCAAAAACCTTCCTTTTACCATCGTACCATTTAATAATTAACATTTAATTTTATCCTTAATACACTCATGATTACTCAAGCATTTTAGAATAATTATTTACTGGATAGATATGACTGGAATCACAACATTAATGCTATTTGCTGCTATTTTCAGCATCAACTGTTTTGTACATAGTAGCGAGGCTACAGGTGCGATTAATTCCCTTGAACAAGAAGATATAGCTGCCGTAGTAGCATTATATGCTCAGGATAATTTCGATCTTGATGCATTTGATATCGATCCACTGGAAGCACTACCTCAAGCTACTACATCTCACCCAATACACTCCATTCAAGCTACTCAAAAACTTACCGAATATCGTGAAAAAAGAATCACGCTACTACCGCCCCAACCTGTCTCCATGAGAGTTGCTCTCGCCTGCCCCCACTGTAAAGAAATATGTTCTAGTCAAAAAGCCTTAGAAAAACATGAATTTATCTGCGGTAAACCTGTCAATAATACAAGACGAAAAGCATTGGTTGAGCAACATCAAGCAGTCATGCATCATAACCATTATGATGCCCCTACAATAAAAAGTACTCTTTTTATCTGTCCCCACTGTCCTCAACAATGTCTCTCTCAACACAATCTTGATCAGCACCTAAAAGTGCATGCAGCTGATACTATTTCTGCTCGTTGCAGTGAGTGTGGCATTCATTTGAGTACTTGGAAAAATAGCCACCAAAGACATACAGCCCAGCATCCTCACCAAGCAGTCACCTGGACCTTCTGGCAAAATGGCATAGAAGTACCGACTGAAACAATCCTCAACTCATTAGCCCCTAAAGAATATACGTGCCCCCACTGTCCTCAACAATGTCGCTCTCAACACAATCTTGATCAGCACCTAAAAGCGCATGCCGCTAATACTATTTCTGCTCGTTGCAGTGAGTGTGGCATTCATTTGAGTACTTGGAAAAATAGCCACCAAAGACATACAGACCAGCATCCTTACCAAGCAGTCACCTGGACCTTCTGGCAAAATGGCATAGAAGTACCAGCTGAAGAAGTTTTGCGCCTTCAATCTACTTAACGTGAGTTCGGAGTTTCCAAAATATGTTAAAGATATGCTC
>CAIKAH010000012.1 GCA_903825355.1 uncultured bacterium
CTGCTGCTAACAAAAGCAATGGTGCTATTGCTGAATGAACTTCTGGTGTTTCATAGATAGCATTAATACACATTAAAATCGGGTCAGCTAACACCCCACTTTGCTTAGCCTTACCAAAAACAAGATTGGCAGAAGAATGCCCAGTATCTATCTTGCAATTCAAGTAACATGAATCATCGCTAAAAACATCCCAACTAATCATATCACCGTTGACTACAAATTCTTTTATGTGTAATTTTTGCATTTCTGCAATATTACGAACCAAATGTTCGCTACAACCAGGAGAGGTCATAAAATGACGCTTTATTTCAGCTGTACGTATATGCTCGTCATCAGAACTAGCAAGCTCTTCAGTTAATCCAGAACAGGTACAAGTACTTTCTGGAGCAAGACAGCTGCTAAGCAACTGATGGTAAGCGCCAGGTACAAGTTGGGCAAGTAAGCATATTACATTCTTGCCAATAGATGCTACCTCACAATCGTTTCCGCCTGTTTTCCTTCTGTACTGAATATTAGGTTTATTTGCTAATAAAGTTGCCCATTCATCACGTGCTTCTTGGCTATAAAAATGCTCTACGTCATAATTTTTTTTAAAATAATCTACAATATCAGGAAGCATAAATCCTTCTTCCCAACTGCTCAACGGTGAATTTTTTATAACCGCATATAGAAATGATCGCAAACACGACTCAACACAGTCACTAAAACTTACCCCGTTTACGCTAGCTTCGCTCAGCGAAACAGGTGCTGGTAAGTTAGCTCTATGATACACTTGCATAGATTTAATTGCATATTCTTCTAATGGTGCCAGAACATCATGATCAGCAGTTGCTGTAATATCAATACTTGCGGCATCGTTAAATATAGCCAAATTCCTCTCAGCCTCAGCATTGCTAACAGGAGCTATATATTTTGCCCAGAAGAATGCCATAATAATACTAGGACAAAGATGTACAGGATTCAAAGTTCCTACGTCTAGACATTCAGCTAGTGCAGTCGATAAATCTTTTACAGATCCTTTTATATCACTACGTTGCAATTTGCTACGCTCTACACCGAATGACAATATATCTGCAAATATTTCTTTGGGTGCTTTTCTAGTAATAGGAGGAGCAAAAAAGGCTTTATATAAATTCCCTAGAGAACCAGGTTGTAGATAATACGCAATTCTAGTGTTAACCGATGAGATTTTTAATGTCCCACCAGCCAAATGAAATAATTGCATCAACACTTTACCTAAAGGGGATGTAGGCGATTTAGGATAAAGCCTATCTCCCTTTTTTTGAGCAGAAATCAATAGCTGATAAAGAGACTTCGCTATGCCAAGCTCCCATAGTACCGCTCCATGCACCAAACTTGCTCCTCGATACTCTTTCGGAGCACGAGCTAACTGCCCACGCAAAAGCTCAATTTTTGCTAATGGTCCTTGCACTGCTCTTATTTCATCTGCAGATCTTGCAGGTAGATGACCTGAAAGATCTGCACCACACAATGTGCCAGCAATAACCGCACTAGCAAGTATAATAAAAAATGCTATTTTCACTTGTTTCATCATTCATTCCCTCAGTTGATAGAATTCAGAGCATTTTGTACAACTAGTACTTTACGTTTTTATGCGTTTTTCCAAAAGTTTCAACAACAGTAATACCCCCACCAGCAATAATGTTTAATAAGCTCCCATCTACTATGGTATCTCTAAGAAGGGCCTTTCATAAACAATCTTCTTAAAAAATCATACTGCATGCGGTAATTAACGAAGCATCCGGCACAATAATACTCCAAAATTGAGCTTCGATTATAATGCTTCTTTATGCCCTTTTTACCAAAAAATGAGCCTTTTATGCCACGCTGAATACAAAGGTTGACATTTCTTACGAATAATACATAATTACAAATAGAATAATAAAATGGCTAAATCACGGAGGAAAACATGAAAACATTACACAAATCACTACTTGGACTAGTTTTGTTGATGCAACTCTTTGGCAACCTGGCCGCTAGTGAAAAAGAAATCTCAGTTTTTGCACGAGACCGAGCAGAAACACCGGCTAGAAAAAAAACTAGCAAAAAAGGCAAGAATAAAGCTGCTGCCGCTAGCAAACATACAACTTCTCACAGAGTTAGCAAAATACACTCAGTTGAAGCGAAAAGAACGCTTGACGATGAACTAACTCCAGCAGCCCTAAGCCTTGTTATTGCACCATCACCAAGCAAGAAAGAACAATATACTGCCATGCTACTGCAGATATGCTCCGAGCCTGAAACGCTTAAGGAGTTTATCCGCACAGGGCATACGCTCACTAAACATGCAGGCAAAAAACCTGCTGCCTTAAGAGCACGCGCACTTCGCGAAAAAGGCAGAGCAGATAAGTTTGTTACGTCGTACACTGATAGAGAGACTGCACTACAAACAATTGCTGATACGATGTTCACACGCCTGGATGAGATAGCTGATTTTTTGGCAAGCAGAACAACGGAAGGCTCGCAAGCTTTTTGTTGCAAACATACAACAGGCATTGGTTATGGCCATGATGGAGAAAGACAGGAAAATAATCTAGACGAATCACGAGTTATTATTGCCGGCAACGGAAAAAACAGATTCTTTTGCTCACTCCCTTCTTCGTATCCTATTGTCTCGTCATCAGATATGACTGAAGAAGAAATAGTAATCCTTGCAAAACCAAGCCCTATCAAGCTTACAAAAACTACCCCTCCTGCTATTGCAGCAGCAGGAGCAGACACAGATACAAGCAGTGATGACAGTACACCAAGAATAACTTTATCTCATAAAAAAGGCTCCAGCTTTGCAGCATTGCTTTCTTCTGATTCAGAATAAGTAAAGAATCACTCGAATCATGAAAACCAAGTTTTTTAATAAAGCTTGGTTTTCATGATCAATATTACTTCTATGCCTTACTCTTCTGCACTACTCAATCCTAATTGCAAGCGAATGAAATCAGCAACATCAATATGCCCCGCTTGCTCAGCGAGATCTAATGCTGTTTCTCCTGCTACTGTTGCATGATCAAGATCAGCACCATAAGCTACTAAGTCTTGAACAATTTCCAAATTTCCCTCTTCAGCTGCGTACAAAAGAGCGGTCATTCCACCATTTTCTGCAGCATTTAGATTCGCGCATTGCTCTTTGCATAAAAAATTTACGACTTTTTGTCGACCTTCCATAGCTGCATACATCAATGCTGTAGTTCCATCTTCATCAGTAGCATCAACAAAAGCCCCTCGCTTACATAAAAACTCTACGGTACGCGTAAATCCTCTAGCAGCTGCATACATTAACGGCGTCACTCCTTTTATATCAGGAATATTTAAGACAGCGTTATTTTTCACATACAAATAATCCGCAACCGCCAAATAGCCCTGCTCTACTGCACGTAAAAAACTTGTTTTTCCACTTTCACGACCGCGGGAACATAGATCCACGGTAAAATGTTCACACAAATACTTCACCACAGCTAAATGACCATTTGCCGCAGCTCGGGGCAACGCTATACTTATTGAAGGTTTAATGCCTTGCTTCAATAAACAGGAATAATAATACCTACAGGCAGATAAGAGCCCCAATGAAGCTGCCTCAACAAAAGCAACCTCAAAAAATGCGCGACATTGATCTATTTTACCCTTATCTTCTTCACTCAAAAGCCCCCACGCATCAATGTTGTTGATAATTTTAGCACAAGCCTCATCTCCCCAGAACGGCCGAAGGGAAACAAAGACTGCAAGCGCATCATGCTGATACCTCATCCGAGCAGCTGCAAATAACAGAGGGTCGATAACGTCAGGATTTTCTGGCACGCTAGCAATCGCATCACAAGACCCCAAAATCAAATCATTTAATTGCTCATCGTCTCCTTCTATTACTCCTTGTAATTCGCAATCCATGTGGCTTTTTTTAGCATTGAAGCACAAAAACGAAGTGGCCTCTAGCGGATCAGTCCGTGACACATGCCAACTTACTTCCACACTATCACCAGCTTCATCGGCTTGCATAAAGTTACTAATAAAAAGGTCGTGCGTTTCTGCAAACATTTCAAGCATTATTTTTGCGCAAGCAGGAGAGCTTGAAAAATGCTCCTTTATATGGGCATTTCGATCAGTCACGGAAGCAAGAAGACAACCGCACGATGTAATCATGCCATCGTAAACACCAGGAACAAGCTGCGCCAACAAAGACATAAGATTTTGGAAATTACACACCAAATCGCATCCTTCTTTTGCATATGTAATACATGATCGCTGGCTCATTATTTCAGCCCTCTCATTGCGAGCTTCTTGCGATATATGATCTGACATTCTTGGATGAGTTTTAACATACCTTTGGATTGCTACATCATAAAATCCTTCATCAGGACGAGAAGGCATTGAAAAAGACTGCTCCTTGGGATTATAAAATGCCGATAACATCAACATCCACATACCCGTTTCGCCGCAATCAGTAAATGTTTGGCCATCCTTCAACACAGCCTCACCCTGCCCGAATGGCTTTGGCATATCATTGTGATACATTGCCTCAATACGACCTATTGCTTTTTCTTCCAAGCGAATAATGGCATCATGTTCACCAAGAAAAACTGGCCCCTCAAAAGAACCAGCTGCTGCTATAGTTGGTATTCCTGCGGCTAATCTAAAATCTTCTATGTGCCTTTTTGCATTATCTTGTGAAATTAAAGCACCTGCAACACCCATGACATATTTAGCCCAGAAAAATGCCACAATTACGCTTGCAGAAATAGGGGTTCGTTCACCACCACAACCTCTAAGTGCTACTATTAATTTATTATTATTGATCATTAACTCATGAAGCTGCTGGCGTGCGTTCTGCTCTGCACGTTTTTGTAACATATCGCCGACAAGCCCTCTTTCTTCTGCCCTTTTAAGGGAAGAAGCCATTATTAACGGTTGTGCAACTTCCAACAACGGCGCAAATAGATCAGGGCTCAAACAAGCATCTATAGTCCCATTTAACAACGCTTTGTATATTTTTCCCAACAATACCGGCGTTAAATATGTTGCGGTTCTCGCAGGACCTCTAGCAGGGGCTATAAAATTTCCTGTCAAGGTAAACAGGCTACTGAGCACATTACCAAGGGCCCAAGTACTGCTATCAGGAACAAGTCGCTCATTTTTTATTTTCGGGGTAATCAGCATTCTATAGAGCGATTTAACAATACCCATCTCCCAAAGCATTGCCCCATGAAGCAAGCTTGCCTTGCGATACGGCTCTGGCACATCAACCAATGTTCCCTCCAACAAAGCAATTTTTGCCAATGCTCCGATAGATTGATAACTTGCTGTAGCTCCATTGATAGAACTCAGAGCAGCACTTAAGGAAGAATCTCCCGATGAAGCAACATCTATAGAAGCACTCGATGAGGCAGACAAGAAATTGCTAAGGAGCAAGCCACTAGTCAAGAGAGTAAACGCAACAAGACCTTTTAACTTCACAACCTTCCCCTTATGAAATCATTTACTTTCTCCTGAGCTAGCGCCAAACCTAGGCCATCACTATACACCACAGGTAATAAGACGTTCTATTTCTCGCACTATTCTGGACCACGCACTGAAGTAATGATCCCACGATCAGCAAAATCGTCGAATTTACCACCTAATACCGAGATAGAGGGCTGAGCTAAGTACGGCCGTGTCACTTTCATAACTCGTTTTCTTGGTGGATATACTACATGGCCTTCTTGAGCTGCTCTTAAACGAAGTGCTTTTCTAAGCGCTTTCATGGCTTTTCTCCTCTGTTTTTTACGCTGAGCCAAACGACGTTTTTCCGAGCGGCTAGAAGCTGAAGAGCTCCTGCTCTTTGCATCACTAGTAGATTTTGTTTCTGTGTTTCCCATTCGTGAGGGCCTGATTGGCGTACTAGAATGGTTTGATCTAATTATCGAGTCATCTACAGCAGGGCTACCTAATCGCATAGTGCGCCATTCCTCAAAAGAATATCGTGGCCCCGCCACACGCATATCATCGCTCTTTGCACTAATAATAGACTCTTCTTCATCAACCTGGAGAGGAAGCACTCGCGGTCCTCTATACAGTTTTACCGATTGCATAAGCGCAGCATCAAAAGTCGGATCCTCTGCCTTCTTTTTTTCTATCCACACAGCAGTATCAAAATCAGGATTTGCACTTTTGGTAGCCGACACCCTAGTCTCTGCTCTTTCATATGGAGGCTTCTTGGTTCCCCTGTATTCCTCGCGACCAATTTCCGTTTCTACCTTTTCATCAATAATGTCAGCAGTACCATCATCAGCAGAATATGGATTAACTTCATCTCTTCCTGGTTCAAAAACATCTGTCCTATGCCCTCTTTCGTTTGGCAATACTACAGGCTTATGCCCCGCAGCACTGACACACTTGCTTATCGAAAAAGCAGCAAAACCTACCAGCAACAAACGCATTTTTTTCATATTTATCCCCTCTAAAATAATTATTACCAACGCAGCCAAACAGCCTTCTATCAAAATCATTGTCGCAAGATACAATTCAGTTTGTAAATATTTCACTAAAAATAACCTGTATCTCTCCTCCAAAGGCAGGAAAAGCCGCTCGCCCAAACGTTGAAGCTATGGTACAATAATCCACTTAATTCATACTTTTGATAAAGGATCCCGCGCATGTCTTTCTGGCAAGAAAAAATTTCTATCGGCACCCTGCAAGTACCACGCTTTATGGCTGCGCCGCTTGACGGCATTACTGACTCTCCTCTTCGACAACTTATTCGAGACTTCAGCCCCACTGAACTTTTAATGACTGAAATGCGCCATGTTTCTTGCGTCAGCAATGAAAAGGATCAACGCAGTCTAAAATATCGTCCAGTTGAGCATCCGCTTTCTTTTCAATTTTCTGCAAATCGTGAACAATTTCTTACTGAAGCGGTAGAAAAAGTTATTGAACGTGGTTTTTTGATGATCAATCTCAATAGTGGTTGCCCAGCCCCGGTGGTTACTCGCTCAGGGTCAGGCTCTGCTTTGATGGCTGACCTACCCCGTTTAGAAATGCTCATTAAGCTCTTTGTTAAAGCTATCAACGGTCGCGTACCCTTTACGCTTAAGATTCGCGCCGGGTACAAACAAAAAAATGCGTTAGAAGTTGCTAAGCTAGCAGAAGCAAACGGTGTCGACTGCTTGATGATCCACCCTCGTACACAACCAGAAGGCTTTACGTCACGCCTTGACTATGCACTCACGGCTGAAGTAAAAAAAGCACTTAAAATTCCTGTCGTCTTTTCAGGCAATATAAATAAATTTGAAACAGCTCAAAAAGTGCATGAATTAACTGGCTCTGACGGCTTTATGA
Organism: uncultured bacterium; assembly: GCA_903825355.1. Taxonomy (GTDB): domain Bacteria; phylum Babelota; class Babeliae; order Babelales; family RVW-14; genus CAIKAH01. Next base: position 7,324 of record CAIKAH010000012.1, read on the forward strand.
TTGGCCGTGCTCTCTGGGGTGCTCCCTGGAAAATGCGCGAAATTACGGATGCCGCGGTAGGTAAACAGTTTGCCATCAGCAATGCGCAAGCACTTGAATACGCGCTCAAACACTTTGATTTAAACTTACTTGAATTTGGCCCCCGCGGCTTTATCCCGTTCAAAAAACAGCTACCGCAGTATATTCGTGGCGTTGCTAAAGCATCCGAGTGGCGTGGCGTGTTGCTTCGTACACAAACGGCTGAAGAAATGCGCGAGCACCTTGTACAGTTAGTTGAAGAAAATCGGGAAGCATCATGCACAGTCTTATAAAACGGTTACTTGGCTGGCTAGGTGCCATTCTGTTGGTGCTCTACGGCTTACACAAAGCAACATTTATGCCTACTGACTGGCTAGATAATCTAGCTGCGCGGTGTGCCTACCCCTTCTATAAAATCACTGGTGCTATTACCAACAACATTAATTCCTGGCAAGACAACCGCCTCAGCTATAATGCGTTGAAAAAAGAACACCAACAACTTACTACCGATTATAATACTGCAATCAATGAGCTGATTGCGTTGCGGGCAGAGCAGCATGTTCAAGTAGGCACCCAAGAACTTTCAACTTTTATGGCACGCTATAATATCCAAGGCGTACCAGCACACATCATGACTAAGCAAATTGATTTAAATGGGCACTTTTACTTAGTCAATGCTGGCAGCAATGCAAGCATCAAAAAAGATATGGTTGCGATTTATCAAAACCATTTGGTAGGACGCGTGGTAGAAGCATACCCTTGGTACAGCAAAGTAGTCCTGATTACCGACGAGAAAAGTAAAGTAGCCGCTTATACCAGCAAAACGCACGCGCCTGGTATTGTACAAGGATACAACCAACCAATGCGCTGCAACTTTGCCTATGTCAGCCATCTTTTCCAAGTGCTTGATCACGATTTAGTAATTTCTAGCGGACAAGGCGAAGTATATCCCCAAGGCTTTTGTTTAGGCAAAATCGTACTGCACAATATAAAAGAAAAAGAGCTATACCATCATATTGATGTACAGCCGGTGATTAATTTACGTAGCTTATCGTATGTTTTACTTATTGATCCAAAAACTATCATGCAGTTCTAGCAAAATGATCAAGTTGTGTTAAAATAGTAGCCTACAGTTGAAATATAAGTTTGCGCCCGTAGCTCAATTGGATAGAGC
>CAIKAH010000013.1 GCA_903825355.1 uncultured bacterium
CCCGTCAATTTCTTTGAGTTTTAATCTTGCGACCGTACTCCCCAGGCGGATCACTTATCGCGTTAGCTACGATACTGATCTCACTATGTGAGACCAACATCTAGTGATCATCGTTTACGGCGTGGACTACCAGGGTATCTAATCCTGTTTGCTCCCCACGCTTTCGCGCTTTAGCGTCAGTAACAAGCCAAGAAGCCGCCTTCGCAACCGGTGTTCCTGTCGAGATCTACGCATTTTACCGCTACTCCGACAATTCCACTTCTCTCTCTTGCACTCTAGCCTCCCAGTTTCGCCTGCCTTTACCAAGTTAAGCTTGGTGCTTTAACAGTCGACTTAAGAAACCGCCTACACGCTCTTTACGCCCAGTGATTCCGAATAACGCTTGCACCCTTCGTATTACCGCGGCTGCTGGCACGAAGTTTGCCGGTGCTTTCTCTAGTGGTACCGTCATCCCTCTGACGTATTAGGTCAAAGTCTTTCTTCCCACTTAACAGGAGTTTACAATCCGAAAACCTTCATCCTCCACGCGGCGTCGCTGCATCAGGCTTTCGCCCATTGTGCAATATTCCCCACTGCTGCCTCCCGTAGGAGTCTGGACCGTGTCTCAGTTCCAGTGTGACCGATCACCCTCTCAGGTCGGTTATCCATCTTTGTCTTGGTAGGCCTTTACCCCACCAACTAACTAATAGAATATAGGCTCATCTCTTAGCGGGAGCACGAGGCCCCCTTTGCCGTTGCCGGATTATGCAGTATTAACCTGAATTTCTCCAAGGTATCCTTCACTAAAAGGCAGATTCCTATACATTACTCACCCGTGCGCCACTGTACTCAGTATTGCTACCTTTCTCGTTCGACTTGCATGTGTTAGGCACGCCGCCAGCGTTCATTCTGAGCCAGGATCAAACTCTCAATATCAAAATTGATTTAGGTATCCTCACCCTCAGGTAATTTTTAATTACCTTTTTCACTTACGTTTAACCGTGAATGTCAAAGACAAAAACTTACTCTTGTTATTTTTAACTGCTTGCGTTTATTACGCTTTTCGCAACAAGATGGGTAGAATTATACAGTCATTTTTTTAACGTTGCAAGCAGTAATACGCAAAAAAACATTTTTCTTTTGTTTTCCTGCGTATTAAAAAGCCTACAAAGTGCTTGCTACAAGCGTTTTCTCTACTTGTAACAAATTTATAAAATTCTTTAAAAAATGTTATTTTTTTCATCTGCACAAAGAAAATCTCAGCTACTGCACCCCTTGTAAATCGCCAACAATATAGCTAATCACTATCGACCATGATATTCTAGAGCCTGAAATAACTATACCCACTCATAATTTAGAACAAGTTGTTATTATGATTTTGTACGAAGAGCTACACGGAATTTTACACAGCGTCGCCCAAGATATTGCTGCCATTAGAATGTATTGGAAAGAAAGTTCTATTATTACTCAGTTCAATGAACTTGATGTACAAGTAAGTAACCCTGATTTTTATAAACATCTCAGCAAAGATACGATTTTAACCAAGCACCGCAAACTCAAAACGCTTATTGAACAATTCAACCTTATTGATAGTGGCTACACCAACTACCAAGATCTCTTAGAAATGTTCAAAGAAGATGATAACGAACTAAAGGCGATGAAAGCAGATATTGCTAAACTTGCAAAGCAGATTATCAAATGCAAACTCATGCTTTTGTTAACGGGGGAGCATGATACAAGCAACTGCTACTTGAACATTAATTCAGGAGCCGGCGGCACCGAATCGCAAGACTGGGCAGAAATGCTTACACGCATGTTTTTGCGTTTTTGCGAACGCGAAGGATTTAAAGTTGAGGTGCTTGATCACCAAGCCGGCGAAGGGGCCGGCATTAAATCTGCCACCTTGCACGTGCGAGGTGAAAATGCTTTTGGTTTTTTAAAAGCAGAAATGGGCATTCATCGGCTAGTTCGCATTTCGCCATTTGACTCAAATAAGCGTCGCCATACTTCTTTTGCTGGGGTCACTATCATACCGGAAATAGAAAATGCCGTGATTGAAATTAATGAAGAAGACCTGCGCATCGATACATTTCGCGCAGGGGGCGCTGGAGGACAGCACGTTAACAAAACTGAATCTGCCATTCGCATTACGCATATACCATCAGGGATTGTAGTACAATGCCAAAATGAACGCTCGCAAGGCCAAAATAAACAAACCGCTATGAAAATGCTCAAGGCACGACTTCTTCAAAAGCAAGAAGAGGAGCTAAAAGCAAAAGATAATTCTATAGAGCGAAAGAAGATTGAATGGGGCTCGCAAATTCGTTCCTATGTCCTTCACCCATACAAAATGGTAAAAGATCATCGCACCAATCTTGAGTCACATCAACCTGACGATGTGCTTGACGGTGATATTATGCAGTTTATTGAAAGTTATCTACTGCTGGAAGCCAAGCAGTAATTTTAGTTTTAGGATTTTTATTATGATTTTTAAAAAAATCACCCTTACACTCTTTTGTGCCGTGGCGCTAGGGTTCTCTATCTATATAAGACCAGCTGCTCCTTCAGCGATTGAAATCATTCAGCTCCCTTTCACTAGTGAAACACCAAGCCTTGCCCCACTAACACAAAGTCAAAAAGTCATTTGCACCTATGCCTTGACAACGCTACGAAAAATGGGAATAACAGGCGACAAGCTAAAAAATGATTTAAACGATTGCACTTTCCGCAACTATGTCACGGATGAAGTTATAATAAGCGATTTAACCCATACTATACTTGCATGCGATATTGATAATAAAATGTCTATCACGCCCTTGAGTATAAGTATCAAAGAAGATCCTACTCAATTAGCCGCATTTAACAAGGCATTTCGGAGAAGCATTAAATATGATGACCCGCTGGCCGTACAAAGTGGACTTTTGTTGGTAGGCTGGGCTGCTTTCAATGATACAGCATTTTTAATCACGGAAACTGAACGTAATGAGATTGCATGCTCTCCACTAACCTACGCTCTCCAAAAAGAATCTTTTTCTGCTGTGCATGTCTTATTAGAACGTATTATGTTCGAAAGAACATCCCATCGTAGCACTTATGTTAATCCCATAAGCGCTGAAGATGCCGAACAAATATTACTAAATATGGAAAAATTTTTTGAATTTACAACAATAGCACTAGAGATTCCTGATATTAACATAAACTGTACAAATGCAGAGGGCAAAACAGCTTTAGATATTGCACAAGATAATGGGTTCGAAGATCTTGCTACTTTAATTGTTAACGAAGGAGGCCTCAATGCTTCAGACCTCCCTCAAGATCTTATGTATGAAGAGAGTGAAGCCGACAACCCTTAAAAAAAATGTTTCTTTTTTATGATTACGAACAAGATGCTCCTCACACACACGGAACAACTGATTGCAGGACTTGGCGATCACCCAACTATCATTGTTGGGCTTTCTGGAGGCCCCGACTCAGTATTTTTACTATATCTTCTTAAACAACTCAGTGATGAGGACTTATGTTCAGTGGTTGCCGCACATCTTAACCACGGCTGGCGAACCGAAGCAACCGATGACGCTACATGGTGCAAAGCACTATGCGCAAAACTGTCTATTCCATTTAGCGAAGATCACGGGGACAACTATCCGGTTGATAAAAAATATCATGGCTCAACAGAAGCTCTTGGACGTAAAAAGCGCCAACTGTTTTACACAGCCATCAAAGCACAATACCAAGCAGCAGCTATTGCGCTTGGTCATCATAATGATGACCAGATCGAAACATTCTTCATTCGGCTAGCTCGAGGCACCTCGCTAAGTGGACTACACGGAATGGATACTTTTGATGGTACTTACCTACGACCATTATTATGCATAAGCAAACAAGAAATAATTACCTGGCTAACTGCTAATAACATCAGTTATTTAACTGATGCAACTAATGCACAAGATAAGTATTTGCGCAATCGCATTCGTCACTACCTCACACCAGCGCTAAAACAATGTGATACCCGATTTGAAAAATCAATAACCACTACCATGGCACGACTCAAAGAAGAAGACCACTTTTTAGATGCCCTTACCAAAGCAGCTTTTATAAGACTTTTCCAAAACACTAAAAAAGCCACTCTCTCAGTATTTTTGGAACAGCCAGCTGTTCTACAACGTCGTCTGATTATGTTTTGGCTTATAAGCGAAAAAGTATCATTTTGCCCTACAGAAGGGCTTATAGAAGAGATATTGCGTTTTTTATCTCATCCACAGGCAGGGGCTCATCAAATCAGCAGCCAAGCTATAATTTGCAAGAAAAAAGATATTTTCTACTTAAAACACTCTTTTTAGTCAAAAAAGGGCCCTTTTTTGACTAAAATAGCTATTTGAAAATAAAAATGAGAAAATGTCAAAACATAGATAATATTTAAAAACGCACCCCTCAAAAAACAGCGGCGTATCATGATACAATTCTCTGCTAAAAATCTGCTCGTTACATTACTTGTTATTAGTCATATTTCTCCTATTTACTTGGCTAATAAGCCAAGTAAATACGCAGATAAGGACAACCCAGCACGAATAGAAGAATTAAGTGACAGCAAAACTCCTCTAAAAAAAACACGCACATCAAGGCAATCAGATCCAATTGAGGATGATGCTATCAATCCGATTAAGCTTTTATTAGCTCCAACAGCAGATTCTTTTCCTAGCAAACCTCCAGCTGCTAGCCCAGCTACTCAAACTGCCCCTGAAAGCAGCGCGCTGGCACCTGCCGTTAGTCGTCCTGTAGCAGCAAGCCCATTCAGCGAAGAAACAGGAACTGTTTGTTTCAAAGAAAAAATATGCTCTTTGCATACAAGCAGCTCTCCTTCTATCATTCTAAGTAAAATAAATATGGTTAAATATAGCGAAGAGCATTCCCCACGATCAGCTGATCGGCGTCAAAAATTTGAAGATGCATATACGCTGATTAATGAAAAGACAGAGGACACATCTATCGACACAAAACCGTATGTTTGGACAAAAAAACATTTTAATGGAGATTATAAACTAGCTTTTGATGGAGCATGTGTAGCACTTGCAGAAATTCCTAAAAATGATGCTAATGCTGCGTTGAAAAAAGTATGTTCTCTTGTCGCAGATGATGACTATTTTGGACATGCCTCTTACATCGTTGCATGGAATAGCTTAAAAGATCCTTCTACACCAAGCATCCTTCCTGACAAACAAACCCCTCATTCACAAGATATCGATGCACTTGATAATGAAATAGCAGCATTTCTCAGTGCGATTGAACCATTAAAAAAATAGGTGACTTAAATCCATCGCCTACAAACACAAATTATTGTAGCATAGTGGGGATCTATAAAAAGGAGTCCTCAATATGCTTTTAAAACATTCAATCCAAAAACCAAACAGCCGCACAAAAGCAATTTTTTGTTTTTTGTTTTTATCACTGCTTCTTCATCTCATTATCGCCGATCTTTTTTTCGAATACGGCTTTCAACGTCGTATGGTAAATTTTGTACAAGAGATTGCCAAGACCGTAGCCCCTGCAGAACAGCAGGCAAATTTGCAACAAAAAACAGCCCGTCGGCAAGCACTCGTTGAAGCATTCAAAATGCTACAACCTCCCAAAGAAAAACGTAAAGCAAAACTTGTAGCTCCAAAAGGCAATTTTGGTTGGACATTATTTGATGCCCCGCCATCAGAAAAAAAACGCTATGAGCGCCAAGAAATACCGACTACCACAATAGGCGATGTTGCCATAGCAGCTACAACACATGCAACAGAAGATATTACACAAATACAACTGGAAGAAAGTACCCCCGTCAACAATACCGAAACACCGGTAACGGACGTGGAGCAGGGTGAAGAAACCGCTCTTTCTTGCCCTAGGGGCGGCGTCCTTCCTCAGACTCAGGACAAACTGGATTTAAAATCAAAAGAACAAATTGTAAATGCTGAAAAAACTGACTTCGAAAATTCTGCCACAACAGACAATGCTCAATCGATATCTCTCCCCACTCATCCTGAGCCCAGCCGAAGAACAAGTCTAAAAGATGAGAAAGAGCGGGAATCCATCACCACAACCAAAGCCCGTTTTCCAGATCGTGATAGCACTGAATCCGCAATGCCCCGTACACAAAATATTGATATTGCCGAGCGTCTTATCAACAAAGGGTCTGCACAACCCGTAAAAGAAATTACAACAAGCGAACGTATTGCGCAGATTGACCGTATGCAATCAATTATTGCTACTGGCGGCATGCAGAGCCTTGCAAAACCAAAATCATCTCCCCTCCAACCAACAAAAACAGCAGTAGCCCAAAAAGGCTCTGGCCCGCGCCGCACAATGGTCCGTGGAGCAGCGCTCGAAGACCCCGCAACAGGCAAGCCGCGTAGTATTATTTCTTTAACCAAGGGATTTATTGAAAAATTTGAAGGAGAAGATGGTACAGATTTAATTGACCGCGATGGTGATCCTAGCATTCAGCCAGACCTTGAAGATATGAAGCTGATTACGTATGAATCAAAACTATTTTGGTGCTTACAAGGAGCATGGAATCAAAATTATAAGCATCGTGCTGATCTCAATTTCCCAGAAGGGGTTGCTTATATTGATTATACGATTGATCGTAGTGGCAAATTAGTGTCATGTGATCTTATTCAATCTACCGGACACACAGGGCTTGATAATGCTATTTTAAAAACATTCAAAATAGCATCGCCATTCCCACCGTTCCCTAGCTCTTTTAATACTGAAACTTATCGTTCAGGACAGCGTATCAGTGTTCATCATCAAAGATTCCCCTTCTAAACTCTTTCTTTTACTAACAATGCTTTTTTATACTCAACTTATAAAGTGTTACTAGAAAAGAGAGGCCCATGAAGATTTATATGATAGCCGTATTGCTAACCGTACAATCAATCGATTACTGTTATGCTTCGGCGCAAAAAAGGTATGATACGCATCTCTTTTCATTATGCTCTACTCCAACCTGGCGTGAATACGCGCTTGAAAGCAAAAAAATTCGCTTTAACAAGGAGAAATGGGCTTGGACTGAATCCTTTATTCTTAAAAGCAAAAAACCTTTTCAATTCACGACGCTTACGCTGGAATGGAAAGGTAAAAAAATAGACAACTTAGCAGCATCTCTTTATCAAAAGAAGGAGCGTGAAGTATTAATGCCTATTCAACAAAATTTAATCAGCCAGGGCTACTGGAATCCCGACAAACAACAATTAGTATTTACACTCAATGAAAAAGTTGTAGCCGTAAACAAATATCATCTTATGCTAAGCTACCCCAAGCGTCTTGAAGGACAAGTAAAAGACGGCAAGTTCGTGGTCAAAAATACCACCATGAAACTTATCAATACGTGATCTAGCGTTGCCATACCAGCCTATCTTGTCTATCATAGAAAAAATGTTACACACGCTGTCACATAAAAAAGGAGAAAGCGTGGCTGATGTCATAATCCTGGGGGCAGGACTCACTGGTTTGAGTGCTGCATATCACCTTGATGCACAAGGCATCGAATATACTATTTTTGAAAAAAGCGATAGAGCCGGAGGACTACTTAAATCTGCATACGATGCAGGGTATACCTTTGATCATACCGGTCATTTTTTACACGTGAGTGATGAAGGCTTTAAAATATTCTTAGATCAAACAATAGGGCTTTCATCATTTGATATTATTCAACGTCGTTCTGGTATTTTTTCACACAATGCACTGACGCAGTACCCTTTTCAAATGAATTTACATGGGCTCCCCACAGCAGTTATTGCCGAATGTATTGAAGGATTTGTAAAACGCCACAGACAAACCAAAGACCCTCAAACATTTTATGCATGGGTATTAAAGCATTTTGGGCATGGCTTTGGAAAACATTTTTTCTTTTCATATAATAAAAAAATTCTCGCTTACAACCTCAAAAAAGTGCATCCAGCTTGGACAGGCCGCTTTGTGCCTTCTACCACATTACATGATATAATTGAAGGTTGCTTTGATAAAAAAGAGAGATCTGGCATTGGATACAACAGTTCATTTTATTATCCAAAACAAGGTGGAATTGAGTCGATAGTTAAGGGAATTACTCATAAAATTACCCAGCCTATTAAATCATTACATGATGTATCAGCCATCGACCCTACTGCCCGGATTGTATATTTCACTAATGGCCACAGCGAAACATATAAAACACTGGTTTCGACACTTCCTCTAAATCGCTTGCTTGCTATCCTTAAGGCTCCCTCAAGTACGACTTTTAATCAAGCCGCTCAATATTTAATACACAACAGCGTTGTAAATATTAATCTAGGTTTTAACACCATCATTCCAGTTGACAAACATTGGATTTACTTCCCTGAAGAAGAATACCCTTTTTACCGCCTTGGTTTTTGGCACAATGTATCTAAATCGCTTGTTCCAGCAAATCACACAGCAGTTTATGGAGAATTTTCATATATCGCTGATCGCACTAAACCTGACCGTGTAAAAAAATTAATTGATCAAACAACAAGCAAAATACTTGATTTTTTACAACTCTCTGATCAGCATAAAACAGTTGAAAAAATACTGCATCTTGAGCACGCTTATGTCATTTACGACACATGGCGCGAAAATCATTTACAGACTCTATTGAGCAGCCTAACCGCATTTAACATTCACTCTATTGGCCGCTATGGAGCATGGAAATACTCAAGTATGCAAGAAGCCTATCAAGACGGCAAAGCCGTGGCAGCAATAATCAAAAATAACCTAGAACGCACAACCTCACGTGCACAAAAAGGAGCAACGCGTGGAAGAAATCCTGCAGCAATTTTATGAGAAGAAACAAGTGCTTGTTACTGGAGGAGCAGGGTTTATTGGCTCACACTTGGTAGAAAAACTTATTGCGCTTGGCGCACGTGTTACGGTACTTGATAATTTTAGCTCTGGTAATCTCACAAATCTCAAGACTGTAGTTAGTGCAATTAACCTATTATATGCTGATATCAGATCACCCTATAGCTGCTTAAAAGCAACTACACAACAAGAGATTGTATTTCATCTTGCCGCATTTGTTTCTGTCCCAGAATCAATCATATATCCAGATGTGTGTAAGCTAGTAAATACGCAAGGGACTTACCATTTATTAGATGCTGCTGCAAAAAATGGGGTAAAGCGACTAATCCTCTCTTCTTCTTCTGCTGTATACGGTGATACCAATCGTATATGCCAAGAAGACCATTTACCAAATCCCATGAGCCCTTATGCTGAAAGTAAGCTAGAAGCTGAACAACTATGCAAAGAATTCAGCGAAAAAACTAATCTAAATACCACCTGCCTGCGGTATTTTAATGTATTTGGGGAAAGACAAAACCCTCATGGCTCCTACGCTGCAGTAGTTGCAAAGTTTACTCACTTATTGCAGGCTGGGCAGCCTATTACCATTTTTGGCGATGGCCAACAAACCCGTGATTTTATCCATGTTTCCAAAGCAGTGGAAGCTAATTTATTAGCAGGAATCAGCCAGTCAAAGGGAAATTCGATTTTTAATATCGGCAGCGGACAAAGCATAAGCCTTCTTACCTTGCTAAGACAGCTTGAAGAGCAGCTTGCTATTAAAAACAAAGGGATTTCTTTTCTCCCTGCAAGACAAGGAGACATACTCCACTCACAGGCTCACTGTGAAAAATTTAGCGATTTTGTACAAAATCTAATTGGCCAACAAGCAAAAACATGTTAAAGTATCTGCCTAGAATTACATGCCGAGGTGGTGAAATTGGTAGACACGCTAGATTCAGAGTCTAGTCCTGTAAAAGGGGTAGGGGTTCGAGTCCCCTCTTCGGCACCATCCGTCTTTGCAAAGCTGCGACGCTAAAAGTCCTAGCTGAGAGAGTCGATATTAAAAAATAAAAAAAGACGGATGCCGCTTTGTAGTTTGTAAGAACGTAGACGGGCTGCTTAAAGCCAGCAAAATCAACAGTATTTTTGTATTTAGGGCAACCAACTTATGAGCACAAAACGCGATTTTTACGATATTTTGTCTGTTTCAAAAACAGCTTCTGTTGATGAGATAAAAAAAGCATACCGTAAATTAGCTATGCAATACCATCCAGATAAAAACCCTGGTGATAAAGCAGCTGAAGCAAAATTTCGCGAAGCAACTGAAGCATACGAAGTACTATCCGATCAAACTAAACGTCAGAAATACGATCAATACGGCCATGCTGGAGTCCACGGACAACACGGACAGCATGCAAATATGGATGATATTTTTGAAAACTTTGGTGATATTTTTGAAAGCTTTTTCGGTGGACAGCAAGGAGCGCGTAAAAAATCACAGCGCCAAGCCAGTGGGCCTCAACCCCAACGTGGGCATGACCTATCTCAACGGATTGAGATAACACTCAAAGAAGCCTATCTAGGTTGCAAAAAAGATGTAAAAATTTATCATTTTGAAGTCTGCGGCGGCTGCAAAGGATCTGGCTGCAAAGACGGAACCAAGCCAACCATCTGCAGCACCTGTCATGGTGCTGGTTCTGTTGTACATCAACAAGGATTTTTTAATTTTAGCCAACCATGTACTAAGTGCCGTGGACAAGGTGCTACCATTACCTCACCATGCGGAGAGTGCCGTGGATCAATGCGGACACAGAAATACGAAACCATTTCTATCAATATTCCTGCAGGCATTTATCAAGGAGCAGAGCTACGCGTTGTTGGCAAAGGCGATGCTGGGGTTTTTGGAGGGCCGGCGGGAGACCTTTTTGTACCCGTAGATATTACGCCTGATAAAGTATTCCATCGCCGCGAATATGATTTGGTAACAACACTTACCCTTACCTACCCTCAGCTAGTTCTTGGCTGTCAGATTGAAATCGAGCATATTGATGGGACTAAAGAGCTCTTAAAAATTCCTAAAGGCTGTGCTGTCGGCAAAGAAATTATTATTGCAGGCAAGGGCTTTCCGCAACTTCGCGGAGGAGCGCGTGGGCGATTTATCATTGTTACAGCTTGCGACATCCCAACCAAGCTAGATGAAGAATCAAGGAGCGCATTACTTAGCTTCGCTGAAAAACTTGGAAATAAAAGCCAAGGCAGCAGCGGCATCGCTGGTTTCTTCAAAAAATTCTTAGGATGAATTTTTAATTTTTAGTTTTGTATTTAGTAAAACGGGCATCTGGTTTCAGATGCCCGTTTTACATTGTATATATTCTTGAACTATTCCTATTGACTTGTATTTTACATTGTGCCATAATCCGTACCAACAATTTATTAACCACCAGTGAGGAGTATCATGATCTTCCCAAAAAATATTCCGTATGCCTGCTGTTAACCGCAATGTGCAGCGGATCCCCGCTATTAGCAGATAATCATGTAAGCCTGCCTACTACCATTAATCAAAACAAAGATCTAAAGACAATTATGATTAAAAAACTCGTTCGTTATGGCAACAGCAACGCATTAGTTATTGACCGTGCCATTCTTGAATTACTCAACATTAGCGAAGGCAGCTTGGTAAAAATGTCCACTGATGGCAAATCTCTTATCGTTACACCAGAAGCAAATAGTTGCCAAGTTATAACGACAGAGGACGTTGCTGACCAAATCGGGATGTTCATGGCTGAAAATATGCGTAAAGCTATGGAGCCATTCATCTCTACAATTACTAATGATCCAGTAAAAATGCAGCAAACAATGAATTTGTACAATAATCCTGAGCTTCTGAAAGAAAAAACCGCTGCTGTTACCGTCATTATGGATAAATATAAAACAGATCGAGCAAAACTGATGACACCAGAAGCTATTGATGCTATCCAAGCGATCCAAGCGAAGTACAAAGATAGAATGAATGCACCAGAGTACATCAAAGAGATGACCGATCTCACATACAGCATCGCTCCAAATTTGAGAAACATGCAAGCAGAGATCGATGAACTCAATAAAAATATACCACTCACCTTAACGCAAACAGTATCTGGAGACTACGCAAAATAAGCAGTTTTAAGGCCATTTTTTATGCCCGTGATTGACCCCTTTCAGAAGCTCAACTACCCTTGCCAACATCTAGAATTTTACTATTCAATAAATACATCTAGGAGACTCATGATCTTCTCTTCCCGACATAAACAACGTGCAGCACGCCTGTTTTTTGCAGCTATGTGGAGCGTCACCCTTCTGCCAGCAGTACAAGCTTCTGTAGAAACTACAGCTAGTCCTGCTCCAGAAATTACCAGCGTGTACAAAAAACTAGCAGGCTACCACTTGCCATCACTAGCTCAAAAAGAGCTTCTCGAGCAGGAAGCTATGCAAGAACTGGCAAAAGTAAATGCTGAAAAAATCGAAAACAAAGCGTTCGCTGAAGTAAAAGTGCCAGCATTAGGCGACGTTGAAAAAATGCGCATCATTTACGATATTTTCAACACTGCCGAAGCAAAGCAAGCAACTAATTTGCTTGATGAAAATGCTATTAATGACTTAAATATGCTCTGTGGTGATAAAGGAGCCCCAGAAAACCATATTTTCAGTAAAATTGATCGTACGCAAACCTCATTTGGTAAAGTAGAGCTGCAACGCATCATCGCTGAGCCGCTTACCGATATTAGTGCACTTAAAGCACGTCAACAGATAGTACAAGCGCTGATAAACGACCAGGCTCTTTTCAATGCGCTTGATGCACACCTGACTGCCATGAAGCAAGCTGAAACAGATATGCTCTGGTTCTGGAAGCAGCTTGATGATTCTGTGAAACAATTCTTTGATCAAATTTATGCTCAAGCTGATGGTTTTGATGCTACCAGCGCTTGGAATAAGAGCACGCTATTTATGCAATTACACCATAACTGGAAAACAATTGGCAAGCCAGTTTGCGCCGCCCTTTCCCCACAAATTATCGTAGGGCTATACATAGCACTCATTAAATTATATTGGTTATCTTCAGATTACCGCCGTATGATGGGACCTGAATTCGCTAAAATGAACCTTAATCCGGATGATTGGTCGCCCTTCACCACCCCCTTCACCGCAACAGCAAGTGCAGCATCTTTCCTTTATAAAGTTATGACTCAAGATCAGGTAACTATAATGGGGCAAGAAGCATCTGTATCTACTCAAGATAGATTAATCATTGGTGGCATGTACGGGCTTGGACTTGGATTACTCGGATGGTTTGTATACTCACAGATTAAACAAGCAAGCCAATACAATGATACTGCAAACGTTGTCCATGAGCACATGATGCCAGCTGGCACCTACGCACAAACCGTTGATGCTATGCTTGCAACAATTGCGGGAGCTCCAGTCTTGCAACAAGCCTTCCCTGAGCACCAAGAACTGATTGCGTTTAACAAAGCTGCAAACGAAGAAACACAGTCGTTGGTAGATGCACTCAAAACAGATACCTTTAAAGGTGAGCCTTCGTTCTTCTCACTACGTGGCCGGGCGCTTGCATCATTCAAGAAGATGTTTGCTGGCAAAAACCACTTTGTAAAGAGCATGCAAACCATTGGTAAACTTGATGCGTATCTTTCTATTGCTAAACTGTACAAAGAATTGGCAAGCAACAGTAACGCACGCTACTGCTTTGTTGATTACGAAACAGCAACTACACCACACCTAAAAATTGAAAACTTCTGGGTCCCAATGCTTGATGCTGATAAAGTAGTTACCAACAGCATTGAAATGGGCGGCGTAAATCCACGTGATATTATTGTTACCGGACCAAACGCTGGTGGTAAATCTACTGCTCTTAAGGGCGTAATCGATGCTATCATTATGGCACAAACCTTAGGAATTGCTCCAGCTAACGCCATGACGCTGACACCATTTGCGGTAATCAAGAGCTACATGAATATTGCTGACACCACTGGCTCAGCTTCACTGTTCCAAGCAGAAATGCGCAGAACACAAAGCTTGATTGAAAGCATCAAGGCGCTTGCCCCAAATCAATTTGCATTCATCATCATGGATGAAATCTTCACCGGTACTAACCATCGAGAAGGCCAAGCTGGTGCATATGGCGTAGTGAAAAAGATCGCAGGTTTTGAGAACTGTGTCTGCTTCTTTGCTACCCACTTTAAGAAACTTACTGAACTTGAAGCAGTGATGCCAGGTGTGGTAAGCAACCATAAAGTAACCGTTACCAAGAATGCGAATGGCTCTTTCACTTTCCCTTACAAACTTGCAGTAGGTATTACTGACCAAGCTATTGCGCTTGATCTGCTTGCGCAAGAAGGGTTTGATGCTGATGTCCTAGCTGCTGCACACGGTGCACTAGTAGAAGCCTACTAACGCTCTCAAGTAACTAAATACATAAAAAAAGCCCCCCACAATTGTGGGGGGCTTTTTTTATGTATGTTTTCATCGCAACCGGTGCTTCATTAAACCAAACACTCTTGCAGAATGGCTTTTTCAAGCTGCCACTGTATCAACAGCCCCGTGATAGCACTAAGCTTTTCTAGCACAAACCAAGCATTACTAACCAAACAACAAGCATTCTCCCTGAGTGTATCTGTATACAACGTAAGCAGCTTCTTATCTGCAGCAGTTGCAGATAGGCGATTTATGCTAGCAATATAACAATCCTCAAGAGTTTTATACACATCACCTTCGGCTGCTATAAATGGTAGAAAGAAATCACTATCCGGCACATGTGTAGCCCCCGATATACGCACTGAGGACCAAATATTGGTACAGGCAGGATTAAACAAGACCTCTTGCTCAAATAATTTAAACCCAAACATATTTAAATAAAGCAAGGCTGTCATTTCTTGGTTTTTACTTGCCAAGTACCCTGCAGCTAACTGAGCACGCACTTTGCTCAATACACAAGCCATAAAAATCTGAGTATCGCCATGTAAACACGCAAGTATTTTATCAACGTTAGTATCAAAAATCTCAAACTCACTTTTAGCCACACTCTTGAGCACATCATCTGAAGTAACATAAGGAGCAGTTCCCATATCACCCCACATTTTAAAGGCATGTACTAAGGTCTGCTTACGAGCATAATATTGCTCTAAAAAGTACTCGCCTAGCGGAATGAGTTGCGTTCTGACAAAGCGCAACTCTGCTGCTTCTGAAAGTAATGCCAACGTAGGTATCTGCTCTTTATTGGGTGCAAGTGCAACTGCTATAGTTTTTTCAACTTTTGGACCAAAAAATGCTAAGCCTTTTATTAATGGCGATGGCTGAAGATCCTTAAATAAGGCTGCCCACAATGGCTTTCCATCCTTACCAATTAACGGCCCAGTACAAGCATGATCATGCTCTTTCAACTGTTCTACAGCCTTTTGCACCAATCTAGCTTCTTGCTCAAGCAAGGCTATCAGCTTGCTACGCAATGAAGTTTCATCTGCAACATCATGAGAACAATCCACGCGCATAGGGCCTTCTTGATGCATCGACACAGGAAAGTCAGAAACTGGCTCACAGGCAATATATTCAGGCGCAATAATTCCCGTAGCACCAATAACTAGAACAAATACATAAAAAAATGCGTTCATTATAAATCCTTATGATTATGCAATAGAAACAGGCTCTGTTTTGCTCATTTTGCGACGAAACCAGTCATTCAATTGAGCAACAGCGTTTGCTCCATAATAACCAACAAAAGCCCCACCAACATAACCACTAAGTGCCTTCAGTTGCACCTGCAAACAATCATTTAATGTTGCTGCTTGTCTAAGTGGCTTACCGTTGTAGACAGCCAGCAGGCAAGAAACTACTAGTAGATATTGCATACTACCACATACAGCCAAAGAAACAGGATCAGTTATTGCATACTTAAACCACTTTAGCCCATACGGGTAGCTATGCCACATTTTCTTAAAAACATTTTTAATGCGGCTGAAAAGATCTTTAGCTTCAAGTTCTCTTTTGTATTGCTCAAATTTGCACAACCAACGCTTTGATTCTTTAAGCTCGTTTTGTGCGCGAAGGACATTCGCTTGCTGCTTAAGAATATTTGCACGCGAAAAATCTATAGCTTGTTTCAATATTTCAACATCAATCTTATCTGCTTCCAGCATTGCCTCTTCCGCTGTTGCACAAAAGCTTACTTGCGCTGCGCCAAGGATTGCTACTAGTAAGACCATCCGTTTGTTCATTGTTCCCCTCACATTTAAACAGTTATTAAACCACAAGACCTTTTGAGAAACTAAAAAAAATTAAACTCTGCTAAAGAAGAGCACTTTCAGAGCAGTTTTACACCTAAACATTCGAATGCAAAGGGGGGTTCAATCTCCTCAGATGGCTTGTCTGGAGATAAAGCAGTTGCTATTTTTTTGCAGGAATATTTTATGGCAAATTGAGTCCCTTCTAAAAAACCTATAAGGTTCCCAATAAAACAAGCATGAGCAGCTACAACAGAAGCAGTAACAACCCTACGCAACTCAGGAGAAGAAGACTTTCCTAATGAGGCTGCCCACAATGGCTTTCCATCTTTACCAATTAACGGCCCAGTACAAGCACGATCATGCTCTTTCAGCTGTTCTACAGCCTTCTGCACTAGCTTGCCTTCTTGTTCAAGTACTGCTGCTGATGAGAGCCAGGAAGATAGCTCCTTAGGAGATCAATAATAGTAAGGAGTAGAAGGAAATGCCGTAAAAAGCCATCAAATAAGAAGCTGCTAGTAGAAATTGCATGCTATCTGCAGCCAAAGAAACAGGATCAGTTATTGTATACTTAAACAACTTTAGCCCATACGGATAGCTGTTGTGCCACATTTTCTTAAAAACATTTTTAATGCTGCTGAAAAGCTTTTTAGCTTCAAGTGCTTTTTTGTCTTGCTCAAACTCTTGGATCTCTTCAGCCAACGCTTTGATAACAAACTGCTCTAGACCCTTGATAGAGTTTTGATAGGTTTTGCGATCTTCACGTAGTTCTTTGATCTCTTCAGAC
>CAIKAH010000014.1 GCA_903825355.1 uncultured bacterium
CTCAACCAGAGCAAGCGTAAGGCCCTTAAAGTCATGCTCATACGAATCTTTATCTAGCATCACGTGTATTGATTTGTATGATTTCTTCTTTGGAAAAACCGTAAACCCTTTAGTAATTGCTAGAACAATTACTGGCTTAATTTTTGTATACCGAGCCCCCTCTTTAAATTGCTCTGCGTATGTTTTTGCCGCGTACAAAAACAAGCGGCTATCAAACGCTGCTTCATAGGCATTTTGCATTTCAATAATAAACTGCCTGCCTTTTTTATCCGTGCAGTGCACATCAAGAATGGTTTTCTTGCCCCCAATTTCCAATCCTTGCCGTTCATTATTCAAAAATCTAATCGATTCTATACAGGCATCACCCTTGTACTCTAAAATGGCATTTAAAAAGGCTATGGTTACATTTTTGAGGTTTTCCGCCCCAAACAATTTTTTAAATGCTGTGTCATATTTTGGGTCCATGAATTCGATCATAGCAATACTCCGAAAAGAACCTAATAGACTATGTGTAGCTTGTTGTTGCTAGTCTACCATGCATTTGCCCTATGGCCAATAACCATAATCACTACCTCAAACTTGTTAAAACCCTAGCCTTTTTTTGCTTAGCCTCAGCCGCTTCTCTGTCTTGCTTCAGCGCTGATTTCGTTTTGAGTCGATACTCAGGATTCATTTCCAAAGAACCCTTAACCTCTTTAATACGCGCGTCCCAATAATTTAAAGCTTTGCCTACCTCGGTTGTTCTCTGCTTCAACGTCTCTATTTTTGTAGTAAATCTACCCACATCCACTACGGCAGAGTCATATCTCGCTTGTGCAGCCTGTAGTTCCGAAGTTGCCTTTTTGGTAACAGATGCACCTTGTTTTTCAACGGTCTGCTTTGCTTTATCCAGAGAAGCTTTTGCTGCTTTTGCCTCAGCTTTAGACGCTTCTAACTGAAATTGCTTTTTTTCAAACTTTCTAGCCGTTTGTTCAGCTAACGCGTTTGCCTCCTTTGCGCGATTAGCAACGAACGAGAGGTTGTTATTTGCTTGGAAGTGTTGATCACGAAATAGTTGTTGATTGATGACAGATAATAGAGGTTGCTTAACTGTCCCAGCCGCAGGAATACGCAGAGTACGGCTGCTAGCAGATGGTGAAACAGAAAGCCCTTTTTTACTGCTAGCCGCAAAAAGGAGCGGCGCCCCGGCAAGCATAACCATGCCAAGCACTAACCAAACCATATTCTTTTTCATAACAACTCCTACAGGTAAATGTTTTTCTTTCTATACCCCACAACACCGCGATAGCTATGCTAATGGCTGGTAGCAGCAAGCAAAAGCATAGGTATCGCTTCTTTGAGCCTATAAAAAAATTATTACAAAAAACAAATATTTAAAAACTGGACTAGGTCTTGTTGAGTTTTTGGCAACCACTCTATTTTTTGCCTAGTTATTGAACTTAGTAGTCGCTCACCCTGAGCTTGTCGAAGGGCGCCCCGTGAGGGGTGGAAGAGCGACCTAAAGCAGTTTTTCCCCGCTTTCCCACCTCCCGC
>CAIKAH010000015.1 GCA_903825355.1 uncultured bacterium
CCCCCTGTCAAAAAAACAACCATTACCCCTTACTGAAGAGCATTTTTTTTATATAAAAAAAATTACATTACAAAATATCATCAAATTAGAATGAGCTGTTCGTTCTTTTTCTTGACAAACAAATAAACGCTCTCTAAATTTCACATTGAAACTGTATCGAACACAGGTGTAACCATTGTGGGAGAGATCCATGAACAAAAGCGAACTCATAGCCGCTTTGAGCGAAGAAACCAACTTCAGCAAGAAAGACATTGCTAAAGTACTTTCTTCATTCACTCGTATCGTTGAAAGAACATTGAAAAAAGGCGGAAAGGTTTCCCTAACCGGCTTTGGTACGTATTGGCTGTCCAAGCGTCCAGCCCGCGTTGGTATTAACCCTTCCACCAAACAACGTATCAGTCTTCCTGCTATCAGCGTTCCACGCTGGAAAGCTGGTAAGCACTTGAAAGAACAATTGCGCGCAGCATGATTTCTTCTCTACGTCGTGTGACGCAGCTTCTTGATGTGATGAGGCCGGTATTTTTATCGGCCTTTTCTGTTTTCCTCTCATTTTGCTTGCTACAACCGGTGGCCTTATGGCTCAATCCCTCATTTACACTCCTTGCTAACCGCAGTGCAGGCAAAATTGCTTTCACTTTAGTGGTGATTGTGCATATTATCATGCTGGCAGCAACGCTGCCACGCAGCGAATGGCAACAATTCCTTGAGCGTACCATCTTGTTTATTAAAACACGCAACTGGCTACGACCATTTTTTGGTATGTTTAGCTTATTTGCCCTGTTGCATGCGCTGCTTCTTTATGGGCTCAGCTATAGCCCGTATGTAACAAGCTATGCCCCTTCAATAAAGATAATTTTTGAAAAAACCCCAGCTCTAGCGTTTGGCTTTTTGGCGACCTTTTTTCTAGCATGGACAGAAGAAGCAATCTTTCGAGGCACGGTTATTCCCTTACTCCGTCGAGGTAAACTTTCTACGCTGAACAGTGTATTTTTGAGTGCGCTTATTTTTTCACTCGTACATGACATTACCGCTCCTTGGCATCTGCTTTCATGCGATCTACCACTCGGGATTGGCCTTTTTTTACTGGGTATAATGCTTGCTCAGCTTTTTATTATCAGCAATACACTCTATATTGGCATGGGTGCACATGCAGGGCTCGTTTTTGTAAAAGTTTTTTTACGTCGTATTCCTTGTCTTGCTTATACTGATCATTTACCCTGGTGGCTACACAGCGATTTGCGACAATCGCCACTCGTCCACCTAGCCTTTGTCATCGTTATCGCAGCCATTTTTTGGCGCTATCAAAATTTTTTTTTCAAACGCACAAAAAAATAACACTCTCTACATGCCTAAATTTAATAATAAAAACGACGAATAGCTATGTTATTGAGCCATCCAAGACTAGCAAGATTAATCCACAAATTGGTAAGCCCATAGCTAAAGAGCGGCAACGGAATTCCTACAATAGGAAGCATACCTGTCACCATTGCCATATTAATTACGGTAGAAAATACGATATGAATCAGCAAACCCAGCCCAACAATTTGTTCAAAATAATTCTGCACTTGCAAAAGCACAAAAATGAGCCGCGCAAAAAGAGCACCATACAACAGCAGCACAAGTAACGCACCTAAAAAGCCACATTCTTCACAAAAAACTGAAAAAATAAAATCGGTATGATCTTCAGGTAAAAATTCATACTTGTTTTGTGTTCCTTTTAAAAGCCCCTTGCCCGTAAGCCCCCCTGACCCTATGGCAATTTTTGACTGTTCAATTTGGTAACGCTCTTTGCGCGCATCTCCATACCCAAACAGTACTAGGATGCGATTTTGCTGATACGGCTTTAACCCTTTCCACAATAATGGTGCACCAAGGACACCACACAGGCCTAACGCTATAAAAAACGTGCGTGAAATACCACAAAACCATAGCAAAACAAAACCAGAAAAAAGCACTAAGAGAGACGTACCAAGATCAGGCTGTTTTAAAATCAATGCGGCAGTAAAGAATAATACCCCTAGCGGAACGGTATAGAGCTTAAAGGCTTGTTCTGTTTTAAGGGTATATTTGGGAAGTTCAAGCTGCGTAAAATATGATGCTATAAAAACCGGCAAAAAAAGCTTTGCCATCTCTGAGGGCTGAAAGCGAAAAAATCCTAGCGATATCCAGCGTTTACCCCCCATAGCTATCATTCCACCCACAAATGAATACACTAAAAAACAGAGTGTTATGCCAAAAGCAAGCAGCCCCCACCGTGCTAGCCGCTTGGTATCAAGCATACAAAAAACAACATAAATAACATACCCGATAAGCGCCCCAATAAGCTGTTTTTTAAACAAAAAAGAAACAGGAACTTCTGGCTTGTATGTAGCACTAAAAACAAATAAAAGACCCAAGCTAATAATAATGGTCATTAAAATAAAGCTAGGCCAGTCAAAATAACGAAAGTATCGCCGGTCCATCATGTTGGTCACAAGTATTTTTTAAAGATTTTATGGTACACTGCAAGGTATAAGCATAACGTAACGAAAGTAAAAAGCATACCCGCTATGATTCCAATAACTTTAGAAATTAAAAATTTTTTAAGCTATGGCGAACCAATACAAACTATTGATTTTGCACCATACCACCTAATCTGCCTTTCCGGCAAAAATGGTAACGGTAAATCAGCGTTGCTTGATGCTATTACCTGGGCGCTATGGGGGCAAGCTCGCAAAGTTTCGGCCGCAACTAAAGCGGATGATGGACTAGTACGGCTGGGACAAACACGCATGATGGTCAGCCTGACCTTTCTCTTTAATCATCGCACATACCGTGTGCGCCGTGAATATGCAAAAACGTATGGCAAGCCTTTTGCCGCTCTCGATTTTGAAGTATACGAAGAAGGTAGCAAACGTTTTTTTTCACTTACAGATAAAACTATCCGGGCCACACAAGCTAAAATTCAATCGCTGATTGGGCTTGATTTCGACACCTTTATTAATTCAGCATTTATTCGCCAAGGACAATCAAACGAATTTTCAAAAAAATCAGCTAAAGAGCGTAAACAGATTTTAGGAACTATCCTAGGCCTTAATAAATATGATGGGCTACAGCAAAGCGCTTTAGAAAAAGTACGTGGACTTGAACAAGAAAAAAAAATGCTCTTGTTTAGCACCCAACAAGCAATGCAGACTATCTCCCAAGAAGAGCGCATTAAAAATGAATTGGCAGCCAATCACGCACAACTACAGACCCTTAATAATAGTATTACAGAGAACCAAGCCACGCTAGCTGCTATTCAACAGCAAAAAGTTGCTCTTACCGCAGCCTTACATACCATCATCACAGCCAAGCAAACATTTACTGCTACCGCCAAAACAATTAAAGAAAGACAAGAGTCACTGCGTTTCCTCATACAAGAATGGCGAAATATTCACCGTCAAACTCTCCAAATAAAGCCTCGAGCAGAGCTAGAGAAACAGCGGCAGTTAATTGCAGTAGAAGAAGAAATGCTTATTAAAAAACATGAGCAACAAGTATTATTACAGCAGCAGCTTTTATTAAGCAAAAATGACCTATTACTCAAACAACAACAGATTCGTCATGAAAATGAACAACAGCTACAAGCTCAAAAAGTTGCAATCCAACAATTAGCTTTGGAAAAAAAACGTACTGAATCTATTCGCCAAGAAAAAGAAAAACTCATTAGCACCCGCACCACGCTAACAAACAACCTCAAAATAGGCCTATCCAAGATAGCCCAACTACTGACAAATCACACGACTTTTGAGCGCGAATACTTAAAGACAAAGCATCAATTTGAAAAACGCCGTACTTACTACCAAACGCTTGTTCAACGCGGCAACTGGACGAGACAAAATATCGCCGACCTTGAAAGGCGTCAGGCAGTAGTAGGCGATACAACCAGCCCATCATGCCCATTATGCCAGCAATTACTCACCGCCAAACGCAAGCAATTTTTAGCAAGCAATTTTGACCAAGAAGCCTACTTTTTCACTCATCGATTACAGCGTATTAGTGCTACCTTGAAAAAGCTTAAAGAGCTATTAGTCGAGCAAAACGAGCAACTCAAAGTTATGACTGCTCGCTATGAGCAAGGATTGCGGAATCAAGCACAACATGATGAAAGCGTTAAACAACTTGCATTAGAGCAGCATGAGCTTGATGTACTAGAAATTGAACTCACGAAAATAATACAGGAAGAAAGCACGCTTAACGAAAAATTAAAACATGCTGAAGAAATGCTCACCATCATTGAGCAATCTATGCAACAAGACCTTAAAATATCTCCCTCAATCAATCAAGCTACAGCGGTTATTTGCAGTCTTGAAAAACAATTAACAGAACTAGATTGGCAACACGAAACATACCAGCAGCTTAAAGACCAACGAAAGATACTAGAAGCGCTTTTGTTAGACCAACAACAGCAAGATAACATGCTAGAACAACAACGTGAGCGCCGTCACCGCATTACCCGCCTTATTGAACAGCTCAAAGATGACAAAAAGGTCTTACAATCGCTTACAGAAACACTTTCACCAGAAGAAGCTTTAAAAAAAGATCTTTTAGCTTCTGATGAAAAGCTAACGTCTCTTAGCACTATCCTTCAATACTCCCACAAAGAAAAAGAGGAGTTACTACAGCTTATTGGTAAGTTCGAGCACGAATTAGCTATTATTGCAGGGCTATTGAAAACAGTAGCTCAAACCAAAATACAGATTGACACCTTTGAAAAACAAATAAATCACTTTCAACAACTGAGCGTAGCATTTAGTAAAAATGGCATTCAAGCACTCTTGATTGAAGAAGCTATCCCAGAAATTGAACAAGAGGCAAATCATTTGTTGGCGCGCCTTACAGATAACCAAGCACAAATTTTTATTGAATCACTTAAAGACTTAAAAAGCGGCGGGGTTAAGGAGACGTTAGATATCCATATCGCCGATACAGCTGGAATCCGTCCTTATGAACTCTTTTCAGGAGGAGAAGCATTTCGAGTTGATTTTGCACTCCGGATTGCAATTGCAAAACTACTTGCTCGGCGAGCAGGAACAGCGCTACAAACGCTCATCATTGATGAAGGCTTTGGTTCACAAGATGAAGATGGATTGGCAAATATCATGGACGCTTTATATGCTATTCAACAAGATTTTGCCAAAATTATTATTGTCTCACATCTACCTGAATTTAAGCATAATTTCCCCGTCCACTTCATTGTTGAAAAAAGCGCTAGCGGATCAGCAGTGCGAGTTGAAGAACGGGGCTAATTACTAATTAGCGTCATGCGTCTCTTTTGGGCATCCACAGTTTTTGCATAAGTGCAATGAAGTATTTGCATCTACTCGAACTTCCTTAAAGCTCGTTTGTTCATCATTTTTGATTGCACATACATAATCTTTGCTACTATTTTTTTCAGTATTATGCATGCTATTAATGCATTTGGCATAACAACCAAACGCAACAGCACTACTAGCTAGCACCAACCAAAAAACTTTTTTCATCTCATCTCCTCGTTTTAGTTTTAGATATATAATAAATCGCTTGGTACAAATATACGCATAGGCATACACACACATGAACCAAGCGATTTATCAACGTCTATATTTACTCAGAACAGCCTGAATCGCTCATCTCATCAATGTTATCATCATCAGCATCTAGGCTGCCTGCAACAAGTTCTTCATCATTTTCTTCACCAGTATCTAGGCTGCCTGCAACAAGCTCTTCATCATCTTCTTGTTGATCTGCAGCAGTAACATTAGCTACTGGAACCATTCCAGCAAGTAACAACAATAAAGCTAACTTCTTCATAGAAAAAACTCCTTATCTTAAAATATCCGATTACTACTTCTCTATAGCCCTTATAAGTGCGCACCTTAGAAGGCTAATTAGATCTTATAGTAATAAATAACCACAAGTCAATAATTCAATTAGAAATCTTTTTAATAAGGTTTACTCAGAAATAAAAAGGTGGTTATGGTGGATAGCGCGAACTTTAAACCTAAGGAGTCCGACATGACTTTGCGTTATATTAATACCCTATTGGGGCTATTTTGCACTTTTTCTCTTACCGCCGCCCCTGAAGCCTCCTTACGCTTTGGCTTTTCAGGATCGCTTTCTGGACATTTTGGCAGCTATGGCACTATGATCTGCAGAGGTATCCAGGCTGCTTTTAAGAGTCACCCTTGTACGCTACAAGGGGAAAAAATACATGCTCAGCTTACGTGCTTTGATGACTATGGAGATGCAGCTGCCACTAAAAAAAATATTCTCGCTATGCATAAAAAGGGCATTAATTGTTTTATTGGCGTTATGGGGAGCCGAGGGGTCTTAAGCGTACTTCCACTGATTGAAAAGCAAGCAATTTCTATGTTTTTCCCTTGGGGGACGGATAGTAAGTTGCAAAACCCCAAGCTTAAGAACATTATAAATGCTTTGGGACTTATGAACCCCCAAATTGATCATCTTGTAGATACGATTGTGGAAAAGAAAAAACTTGATAATATCGCCATTTTTCATGCTGATGATAATTTTTCAACCGCTGCAGCTACTTACTGCGTGCAACAACTTACTAAATATAACTCAGCTCCTTTGCTTGTTACCCGCTACAATCGCTATACGCTTGATTTAACTAAATCGCTTACCACCATTTGTAACAGTGACCCGCGTGTTATTATTTGCATCTCAAGCAATATGCCAGCCGTTAAAATTATTAATTTACTTTTTCGTAAAGGATTTTATGGCTGTAGCTTTTATGGCATAGATTCTACTTTTCTTGTACCAAGTATTTTGGCCACTAAAGGGGCACCGTTTAGCTATACTTCTACGGTTCCTCACCCACTACTCAGCTCTATTCCTCTTTCTAAAGCATACCGTCAAGATTTGGCGCGTTTTTTCCCTGATGAAACACCAAGCATTCTCTCGTTTGCCTACTACATTTGTGGCAGGCTGATAGTTGAGGCTATCAATAACCAACAAAGCTGCAATCCACAAGCTATTTTAACAGCTTTAGAATCCATTAAAAACCATAATTTTTATGGATTCCCCATCAATTTCAATACAAAAAATCGCTACCTATTTGGCCACCAAACATGGCTATTAGAAGAAGGAAGTCACCATGGTAACAACCAAAAAAATTAATCATTTACTCAACAATACCCGCATAATGTTGTTAACTATTATTGTTACCGCACTGTATCTACTCAGCGTAGTGTATTGGCAATCACAAAATTTCAATAGCATTGACCCAAGCTATGTAATTCAAACACTCACCGAAAAAGAGCAACGATATAGCTCATTGGTAGAGATTGGCCTACACATTAATAGTTTTCCTACTTTCTCTTTTAGTAAAAATACATTTACGATAGACGGCATTTTATGGTTTAAATTCCCGAGTGGCGCAGAATCAATTGAAACACTGAGTAACTTTGGGATACAAAATGCAGCTGCACTTAATGGCAATACCCTTGAATTTAAATCAGAACCTATAATCAAACGGATGGAACACAAAATATTGCTCAGTTATCATATTCAGGCAATGATCAAAACTTCACTTAATTTTAAAAACTTTCCTTTATCTAAACATCGCTTAGATATCATCATTAACAATAAAAATGCAAGCGCCAATGAACTTTATTTCATCAGCAATAACGAAAATATTACCATAAGCAATGACCTTCTTCTCTACAGTTGGCAAGTAATGAACGCTACTGTAAAGACTGGTTATACTGCAGCAAAACTAGCTCCTAACAACCAACAAATGCAACTTACGTATCCTACAGCGGTTTTTTCAATTAATTTTGATAGCATTGGTTTTCGTGATCTCATCTCGCTCTATTTTCCTATGTTTGTGCTGTTCTTAATTGCTCTTTTTTGCCTCCTCATTGATATTAAAGATACGGCACGGCTAGGCTATGTCGCAGCAACCGTACCAATTTTGGTACTCTTTAGAATGGTTATAGACGGAGTTTCGCCCGACGTAGGAAGCCTAACGCATATTGATTTCATGTATAATTTATTCGTATTTTTATCGCTTATCATTCTATTTTTTCAAACGTATGTTATTTTGCGCCTACAACACTTGAAAGAGACCCCAAAAGCAGCTGAAGAGTATACTATACAAAGACTTGCAACGTGCAACAATGCAGTCTTTTTTCTTATTTTGCTTGCCTTGGCCCTCGGAGCAACCGCAACTTTTTTCAGGTAGCAAATTACGCCAGTTGCTAGATTTTATTACCCTTGCTAGAATCTTGGAGGTCTTAACACCCTGTTCAGCACAACCAAGGATAAGAATGAATAAAAATTTCCTTCTAGCCATATCATTCATTATTGCTGTCAACACATGCACAGCAACAGAAAAAAACGATGATCCTTTCTACCTGCTTGCTATCCGCAACACCAACGATTTTGTAAACTGGATTATGACACCAGGGAATGATGCTCATGTGAAAAATGCTACAGGCAAAACGCTTTTACATGCAGCAGCCCGTTACGACAACGTAGCAGCCGCTGAACTTCTGCTTAAAAAGGGCATTCCTGTTGATTCTAGAGACACACTAGATAACAAAACACCCCTTATAGAAGCAACACTCATTCCAACGCTAGAAGAAGGCAATACCATCGGCCACATTTCCGTAGCGCTCCTCCTCTTACAACATGGAGCTCAGATCAATGCTCAAGATAGACAGGGAAACACGGCTCTCCACTATGCCGCTATATTTGGCACTGCACCAATGATAGCACTCCTATTAGCACGCTTTGCTAATCAAACTATAACAAACAATAACGGCCTTACAGCGCTTGATTTAATTAAGCACCAGTCACATAATATGTGCATAGCGCTCCTCACCCCACCTGCAATATAAATTCCCTACATTTTATCAGCTTGCTAGTATGCTTAATAAGCCACCCTTTGGTAGACACGCAAAGTAATAGCGCTGTATACTAAAGCAATCCGAATCTATCTATTGCTACTTATTCCGCTTTTAGGCATTTTTCGTGAAAACATATCTTGCATCTATTACTTATACCCTTCTGCAAATCATAACACTGCCCTTCATCCTATTATTACTTGTCGTTGTGCACCTAAAACGGCGTCGCCAAGACAACTGGTATGAGCGGCTTGGCTTTGTAACGCCAAGCCCTTCTAACAAAAACGTTATTTGGTTTCATGCTGTTTCAGCTGGCGAAGTACTTTCACTACAAGAAATTATCGCTAGTATCAAACGAGAGCAACCAGACAGCTGGTGCTATGTAACCGTAGGCACACCAATAGGCCTGGCGATGGCGAAAAAAAACATTCCAGCTGATAGTATTAGTTATTTACCCTATGATTTTTTACCGTGCATGCTAGTGGCGTATACACGCATACGGCCACAAGCTGTCATAGTTATAGAATCAGAGTTGTGGCCCCATCTCTTTTTTCTAGCAACATGGCGTAGTATTCCTCTTTTTCTGCTCAACGCACGCATCAGTAAACGCTCCGAGAAGCGCATGCAGATACTTGCTCCACTTGTTCGCCTTCTGTTTAACAGTTGCCAGGCAATTTTAACCCAAAGCGATGCTGATAGTGCTCATTTTCTGGCTCTTGGCGCTTCCCCCTTAAAAGTACACACCCTGGGAAACATTAAAGCATTTAATGTTTCCCAAAAACGCAAGCAACTACCTAACCAAGCACTCGCCCCTAATGGCTACATATTGCTTGCTGGGTCTATTCATCCCACTGAAGAAAAAGTATTTCTTGAACTTTTTTGCCAACTCAAACCGGACTTCAAATCATTAAAACTTATACTGGTTCCGCGTCATTTTCACTGGCAAAATACGTTGATTGCTCACGCACGAGCAACCACCTATGAAGTTGCTGAATGGACAAGCCATAATGCTCATCAAACAATTGGGGAGTTGCTTTCTACCGCAGATATTGTTATTGTATGCCGCTTTGGCGAGCTGTTTAAGCTTTATCAATACGCTACCGTATTTTTTTTGGGAGGAACATTTGTTCAGGTAGGCGGGCATAATTTATTAGAGTCAGCTGCATGGGGAATACCATCACTGGTCGGGCCATACCATGCAAATTGCTTAAGCACCCTTACAGCCCTTGAACATGAAGGGGCGGCCAAAGCAGTCAATAACCCGGAAGACCTTTTGAAAAAAACAAAAAATCTACTCGAAAGCCCTACTCAGATTAATGCAATGCGCGCTGCAAATAATAACTGGATAAAAAAAGAAGCGCATCGTGTAGAGAACACGATGCGCTCAGTACTATTTAAATTACTTTTTAGACAATGATTTTTTAACAACAACAGGCTTTTTGGCTTTAGATTTCTTAGCTTTTTTAGACTCAATAAGCGGCTTAGGCTTACTTGCAAGAGCATGGTTAAGGACTTCACTCATATGTTCTACATAAAGAACCTTGAGGTCTTTATGTAGCTCACTAGCAAATTCTTGCACATCACGTGCGTTACTCTTTGGTACAATTGCCGTTGTAATACCCAAGCGTGTTGCCGCTAAAAGTTTTTCCTTCAATCCACCAATCTGCAATACCCGTCCACGCAACGTAATTTCACCAGTCATTGCCACATGCGGTTTTACAGCAATTCCTGTTAAAGCTGAAACCAACGCTAAGCAAATAGTTATTCCTGCTGATGGGCCATCTTTTGGAATAGAGCCTTCTGGCACATGCACGTGAATATCAACATCCGCATAAAAGCCATCTTTTAACCCAAGCTCTTTTGAGCAAGAACGTACATAACTCATGGCCGCCTGTGCTGACTCCTGCATTACCTCACCAAGTTGGCCAGTAAGCGTCAACGCTCCCTTACCCTTCATAACAGTAACTTCAACGTCAAGCACATCGCCACCAACTTCAGTCCAGGCAAGACCTGTTACAACACCAACTGCATCACGGTTATTACGATCATCTTGACGGTAAATAGGAGCCCCTAGCCATTCTTCAAGAAGCGCACTCGTAACATCAACGTGCTTAGTCGCCTTAACTTTAAGCAGAACTTGAATCGCTTTACGCATGAGTTTAGCAAGTGTACGCTCTAGCTGCCGAACTCCAGCTTCTTTGGTGTATTCATCAATAATACGCCTAATAATAAGATCTGAAACAGTCAGCTGAGTATTTTTTAGCTTATACTCATCAAGGAGCTTAGGCATTAAAAATTTCTTAGAAATAGCCAGTTTCTCATCTTCCGTATAACCAGAAAGTGATATAATTTCCATTCGATCCAGAAGCGGATACGGAATATTGTCAATAACGTTTGCTGTCGTAATAAACATAACTTTAGACAAATCGTAATCAACTTCCATAAAATGGTCGTTAAACGCTCTGTTTTGCTCTGGATCAAGCACTTCCAGAAGTGCTGATGCAGGATCACCACGAAAATCCATAGCCATCTTATCAATTTCATCAAGCAATAGTACTGGATTAGTTACCTTTGCTTTACGCATGCCCTGGACAATTTTGCCAGGCATAGCACCAATATATGTGCGACGGTGACCACGAATTTCAGCTTCGTCACGCACACCACCCAAAGCAATCCGCACTAACGGGCGGTTAAGTGCTTGTGCAATCGAATGCCCAAGTGACGTCTTGCCCACGCCTGGAGGCCCAGCCAAACAAATGATAGGCGCTTTTTTTAACTTATCGCCAGCAAATTTTTTGGCTGCTATAAACTCAACAACACGTTCTTTTGCTTTTTTAAGCCCGGCATGAGAAGCATTGAGGATATCTTCTGCGCCCTTCATAGAAACTGAGTCTTTAGCCTGTGCATGCCAAGGTACTGATAGCAATACGTCAATATAATTGCGGCTTACCGTAGCTTCTGGCGAAGTCGGCTGCATTTGCTCAAGTCGTTTAAGCTCAGCTTCCACTTTTTCAAGTGCTTCTGAAGAAAGCTTTAAGCTTTTTGCCTTTTGGCGCAAATCGTTAATTTCTTGCTGCTGGTCTTCTCGGCCAAGCTCACGTTGAATAGCACGCATTTGTTCATTTAAGTAATAATCACGCTGATGCTTTTCAACTTGGCTTTGTACGCGTTTTTTAATATTTTTTTCTGCCTTAAGAATTTCCATCTCTTTTTGCAAAAGCACGCATAGAGAAAGCGCACGTTCTTTAAGATCAACTAATTCAAGAATTCGTTGGCGCTCATCAAATTCTAAGTGCATTTGAACAGCAACGGTATCACACAAATAGTCAAGATCTTCCAGCCCATGAAAGAGACTCAAAACTTCTGCTGACATCTTTTCATTAAGGCCAACATATTCCTTAAACAGATCAAACAAATTGCGGAAAAGAGCCATATTATCTGAAGTTGATTTCAGTTGATCTGGAATTAAGTCACGAGCAACAACGGCCAAGAAGCCATCTGCTTGTTCAACGGAAACAACTTCTGAACGTGTTAGGCCTTCAATCAAGACCTTGAGGGTCCCATTAGCCATACGAGCAACTTGCACAATTGCTGCACGCGTACCAAAAAGAAACACATCATCGATGGTTGGATTCTCGGTATCAATGGAACGCTGAGCAGTTACAAAAACTTCTTTATTTCCCTTCATGGCCACGTCAATGGCCCGAATAGATATCTCTCTGCCTACAACAACGGGAATAATGCTCTTAGGCAAGGCTACTAAATTTTTAAGTGGCAAAACTGGCAGGAAACCAGGCTCTGTCATGGTATAGCGCTGTTTCATAATATAGTTACTCGATTATTACGTGAATCCTGAAGATTTATCTGCTGACATAATGGTACCAACACCATACTAAAAAGTACAGCTCTCCGCGGGAAGCATCAATTCAAAAAGAAAGATTTTTCAAGTTAATTCCATTAAAATTGACTTTTGGACATATCACCCTATACTTCCGTTCGTGAACTTACAAAAAGCAAAAAATACATTCGTAATCTTCCAGTCATTTTGGTATGATTAGAAGGTGTCTAGCGAGTCAAAAAAACCGCTATACAACGTATTTTTTGAGATCCTTAGATGTGAAGCAAGTATAATTTCAATACCTTAAGGAACGTATGCAGGAACAGTCAGCGTTTTCTATCAAAAAACTCTGGAGCATCAAACCTGAGTTTAGGCAAAAAGTTTTTTACTTATCGCTAACGTTTCTTTTACTTTCATGCTGCCAAGTAATTTGGCGACCATTGAAAATGTCTATATTTTCTAAAATGGTCGGAGCCTATCTAGTCCCAGATGCAAAGCTTTACTCACTACTCTACGTTATTCCACTTATTCTGGTTTATTCAAAATTAGTTGACTGGCTAAGAAGACATCACCTGCTGTACTGTTTTATCTTGTTTCACGCCGTTGGTGGTATCATTTTTTCATATTTCTTAGCACATCCGTCATATGGCCTTGCAAATACCGTTGCCAGCTCCAATCGTGTTCTAGGCTGGATTTTTTACTTTTTCATGGAAGGCTTTGATGCCTTCTACTCTACCACCTTCTGGGCATTTGCCGATTCTGTAAACAATCCAAAAGACGCAAAAAATTATTATGGTTTTTTTGTTTCAGGGTCTAAAGTTGGTGGCATAGCAGCTTCTGGACTGCTCTACTTAGCCATTCGAGCGAGCAGCACTACTGATCATTATTCATTATTACCTAACGCACTCTTTATCGGCAGTATTATGCTGATCGCAGCAGCGCTCGCTATCAAAGCGCTTATCAGCCGTGTTCCTGATGATTATATGCATGGCTACGAAGCATCGTATCAGCTTGAAATTCATAAAGATCGCGAAAAAAAAGGAATTTTGTCGTCAATTGCAAGCGCCTTTGATGGCCTGTTTATCATGATAAAAAAGCCTTATGTCTTAGGTATATTTTCGCTCGTTGCTTTTTATGAAATTATGGTAGTTATTTTTGACTGGTGGGTTGCGCTACACGCAGACGCAAGTAATCCAACCGTAGGATCTATGACAGCTTATTACGCTTTTTATTACTTTCTCCTTAATGTTATTGGCTTGGGAATTTCTTTCTTTGGTACAACCCCCCTCCTACGGTTGATAGGCACTCGCCTTTCGCTCTTTATTTTCCCTGTATTATGTCTTGCCATGTTGGTTATTACTTATTTATTTCCTACAGCAAGCGTATTTTTTGCAGTACTCGTTGCCCTACGCGCACTTAACTACTCTTTTAACCACCCCACCCGTGAAGTGCTGTATATTCCAACAACTAAAGATATTAAGTTTAAAGCAAAAACATGGACCGATGCTTTTGGGTCACGTATAGCAAAAAGCTTTGGATCAGTATTTAATGTTTCTCTTAAAGGGGCTACCCCAGCATTTGCTTTACTTTCCAGTCTTACCCTGAGCTTTGGGCTTACGTTTTTATGGCTCATTTTAGTTTATTTCCTCGGCAAAACGCTGCAAAATGCCATTGATACCAAACAGGTTATTGGGCAAGACACAACAGAAGACCAGACATTATAATTTAGATAGAGGAAGGCTTTATCATGCGCAACTGGTGTACTTCTTATTTAGAAAAAAAATTGCAGTTAAATCGCTTTGACACTATCAAGCTTATTCTTTCAGGGCTTGCGTTCTTTTTTGTTATCGGCGCTTACTCAATTTTACGCTCCTTAAAAACATCAATTTTTGTAGCATTTATTGGCGTAGAATACGAGCCGTATGCAAAAGTAGTAAGTATCTTAGTTACTATTCCAACAATGTTACTGTATGCCAAAATTGTAGACCGTGTAAAAAAACACCAAGCGGTGTATGTCGTACTTGGCTTTTATGTAGCACTCACCCTTATTTTTGCTTTTCTTTTCACCCATCCGTCGTATGGCGTATCTAATACAGTGGCAAGCCCCTACCGTTTGGTTGGATGGGTATTTGAGATTTTTATGGACCTTTTCCAGGCTCTCATCGTGGGGACCTTTTGGAGCTTTGTTAGCTCAATTAGTACACCCAGCTTTGCAGGAAAAGGCTATAGTCTCATTGTAGCTTGTTCACGAGTTGGCGGGATGCTTACCACCGCTCTAAGTTGGCTTATGCTTGAAACAGTCACGACGTTTACTACCTCTATTTTGGCTATTACGATTATTTCAGCCATTTTTCTGGCGCTAGCTACGTACTGCGTTTATTTGATAACTCAGTGGGTCCCCCAATCCCATCGCCATGGCTATGAAGCGGCCTATCAAGTTGACCAAAAAAATGAGCGGGAGCATAAAAAAACAGGTATTCTTGAGGGGTTGCGAATTGTACTGACTGAGCCGTATGTATTTGGTATTTTTTGGCTAGTCTTCAGCTTTGAGGTAGTCAATATTATTATCGATTATCAATTACACGTCTTAATGGCCCTGGAAACGAACAGTCATGTTATTGACATGAGCAAATTTATGCTCTTTTACACCGGAACCTTTCAAGCTATTGGCCTGCTTTTTGCTCTTTTTGGCACTTCGCAAATGATTCGTAGGTTTGGTGTACAAAAATGTTTGCTAGTAATGCCTCTTGTTACGATTCTCATGGCAGTGCTCCTTATGCTTTCACCTAAATTAGCAACTCTTTTTATTGTAATGGTAATCATGCGTGGACTTAATTATGGCTTTAATGATCCACTACGAGAAATTTTATTTATCCCAACCGTTAAAGATATTCAGTTCAAATCAAAAGCCTGGATTGGATCTTTTGGACGCACCTTTGCTAAAACAAGTGGATCGTCTCTTAATATTCTGGCCACGCAATCACTACACCTTATTATTTTCTTGCAGTCAATATTTACCATTGCTTTAGCAGTTGGCTGGGCCTTTGTCGGTATTATGGTGGGAAAAAAGTATCTTAAAACAATTGCGTCTAATAGCGTCATTGGTGAAAAAAAAGAAGATTAATGCGCAACACAGCAAGAAACATAGTTGCGTATTACAGTGATTTTGATAGACTGTTTGCATTGTTATAAAAAGCTTGCTTCTTATAAATACGGGTGGTTTACACAGTAAACCCAAGAAGCAATAGTTAAAACCCGCAAAAGGATTTATATGTCAATCGATTTAAAGCAAATGCTTGAAGCTGGTGTCCATTTTGGTCATCGCACCTCTCGTTGGTCCCCAAAAATGAAACCGTTTATCTGGGGCGCTAAAAATAAAATTCACCTCATCGACGTTTCAAAAACAGCTTTGTTGCTTGAACGCGCTGGTAAATTTATTAAAGAAGTAACGAGCATGGGTGGCAAGGTACTCTTCGTAGGAACCAAAAAAGCAGCTCAAGATATCGTTCACGGCACCGCGACCAAAACCGGCATGCCATTCGTTATCAAACGCTGGGTTGGCGGCACTCTTTCTAACTATGAACAAGTTAAAAAAGCGGTAACACGTTTGCTTCACATGCGTGACATTGTGCAAAAAAGCACCACTCACTACAAGAAAAAAGAGTTGAGCATGATTCAAAAAGAGATTGCTCGCCTTGAAAAAAATGTAGGTGGTATTATTAATTTTGATTACCCTCCTGCTGCATTGATTGTTGTTGATGCTAAAAAAGAAGTTTCAGCAATTAATGAAGCTATGCGTATGGGCATTCCAGTTGTCGCCTTAATTGATACGAAC
>CAIKAH010000016.1 GCA_903825355.1 uncultured bacterium
AGCCTATATCCCTGCAGGATTAGAAAACAAAAATGCTGCTTTTATTTTAAATATAACAAAAGATATCTTTACTCAAAATAAGCGTAGCATAAAAGAATCTGACAACCCTCAAAGCAAAATCATGCTCAAAAATATCATTCACCTCGCTACATGCCTCCAGCTGGGGGCACAAAAAGAAACGCTAAATCTATTTAAGGCATTATCCAAGGAAGGATTTGCGTTAGCAGAAACACTTGATTTTGCAAATAAAACCGGATCCCTTAATTTATATAGAATATTGGCTAAAAAAGACTTCAATATAGATGCAATAGAGGGCGCGCTAGAAGAGCAATATCACTCGATTACAGATACATCTTATGCAAAGCTTTTGAATGAATTAATCTCAAAAAACAGAGGGCTCGATCTAGCTCTAAAGGCTGCAAAAAGAGATATCAAGCACGCTGACTCTATCGCCCTGCTTTCAATTCTTATTGAAAAAAACTATGAACTAGATGATATCGCCTGGGAGATTTCAAATTACCTTCCCTCGACACATAGCGCATTCCAGCCCCTTTCAGATGCGCTCAAGGAAAAGGGCATTTCTGTTACTAGCGAATATGTTGAAGAACCATACGACCCTGCCAATTTTTCTACATCTGCCCATGAATATACTCCTGGAAACGATAGTGATTCTTTGCGTTCTAGCTCCCCTTACGACCGTGATTCCTACTACGATAACGATTATTTGCGTTCTGACCCCTACTACACAGACCCATCTAACTTTGATTCCGGTTATTACGCAGAACAAACCCCCTACCCAGAAGACTAGATTTGTTCAGGAGAAATAGCAAAGGTTAGCTTTGCTATTTCTCCCCTGTAAACGCGTTATACGAAAGCGATGGCTTGTATGAATAGCGCTCTATCAAGGCTTGCTCTTCGCGCAACACACGTGGCACATCAAGCACCAATAACTTTTTATTCTCAGTCTTGATAATAATAGATTTCTTATTTTCAGCAGCTACACGTGCAAATGCTGCGCGCACATCAGCAAGCGTCCGGACAGGCATATCATCAATAGTATCAAGCACATCACCAGGTCGAAAGCATCGCGCAGCATGTGCCTGTGATGCTGGAAAAAGGTGTGTTACCAGCACACGTGGTTCATATTGCGCTTCTTGCTGCTCATACTTGTACAAGCCTCTTGCTATCTTTTTATCTATTTTTTTGAGCTCTGTAAGATGATTAAGCGCCAATGGCATAATTACCATCCCTGCAAATACTTCATATGGAATATCTTCATAACCGGGGTACATTCTCCTAATTGGTAAAGGCGGCACACTGTCAAATGTAACTGTAGATTCCAACCGCTTACCTTGGCGATATACCACAAGCTGCAAGGGCTTGCCTATTTCAAACCGATTAAATAGTGCCTCAATCGATACTTTGTCATCACTCCAGGGTAAGACTGTTTCTCCATATGCATCAATTTGATGCTCGTTAATCATATAAATCATATCTCCATCAAGCACACCTGCTTTTTGAAGCAATGAACCATTATGTACATGAGTAATATAGAGCCCACCAGGCTGCGGGTTGCCCAAATAGCTGGTAAGCTCTTTGGTTGCTAAAATATGGTCACCGCCAAGCACTGGGGTATGAAACAACCGTTGCGAACGCAAGGCACGAAGCAAATTTTTAATATCATTAACAGGAATAATATAGGCAATATTTTGAGCCATTTTTATATTTACACGAGAAGTATTAACCCCTATAACTTCGCCCTGTGTATTCAAGCTAGGCCCGCCAGAGTTACCTGGATTAAGCGATGCAGTAAGTTGAATATATGAATTATCAGCAGCCATCTCGCGTTCACAGCTCACGCTACCCTGAGTACTCTTAAGTTTTTCCTGCCCAAGCGGATAGCCCAATAATAAAATCTCATCCATGCGGCGCACTTGGTCAGAATCACCCAGCTTTAACGTAGGAATATTGGTAATGCGGCTCTCTAAAAAAGCCCGCGATTTAGATGTTAACTGCAATAAGGCAATATCCCGCTTAGGAGCTACCCCTACTACCTCAACGTCAAATTGCTCTTTGCCTTGCGAAGGAAGCTGAATCTTCATTCCATAAGCAGCCTCCTCAACTACATGGAAATTGGTAATGATGTAAATCGCTCCATCAACATTAATAAAAAAGCCAGTACCACAGCTTTTTTTATGATCCGACAAACGAAAAGGCTGTAACCAATTAAATGGCGTTCGCTCAGCAAAAATTTGTACAACTGCATCTTTTGCTAGCTGCTGCACAGTATGCCATGGCGATTGCCGCAAGCTATCCTCACCTCTGGCCTCACACGAGGTCCCCGTTAAAAAAAGACTAATAAGTACATAAAATATGTTCTTTATCTTCATGGTAAACTCCTCCATTATCACTTACCATTCTACACGGAGCAGTTTAAAATTTACAGATATAAAATATATTTATGATTTTAGCGGCTACTTAACGATCTTTAAGAACATACTTGATGGCTGATAGTTATATTTTTCAGCAAGCCCGAGCTCTTGTTCAATTACATCAGCTAGGCTTAGAACCACCAGCAACCCATCGGCGTCCTCAAAAATAATATGCCCGGTATCAAGGCTTTTCTGCATTGCTTGGCGATAATCTGCGATTGTTTTTACTTCATGGCCATTTACCTTAGCGAGTACATTGAGCGGACGGTCAAAGACACGGTTCTTGGCAAGGGAAGACTCAGGAAAGACATGGGTCACGAGCAACCGGGGCTCTTGACGACTTTCTGGGGTTGTAAACTGGGTAAACATAGCCAAGTCAGCAGAACAAGCATGAAGATACTGCTTTAAGCGAGGCAACGCTAAGAGGTAATGATTCATCGTCATTTCCATTACCACACAGCCAGCAAAAATTTCGTACTCTGGCTCTTTATCAAATGGTAAGAATTTGCGTTTTATTGCATATGGATTTTCAAATGACTTGGTTACCTTGAGGATTGTCTGTACCCCATGGCGCCACACTTCGACTTCAAAAGTATCAGTGTAATGAATGCGGCCAAGGACATCGGGCAGCTCCATTTTGTGGGTTGACCAAGGCACTGCAACGTAGCCAAACCGATCAACAGGCATACGCTCATTAAAGGCAAGAATTGCAGTTAGCACGTCACCTTTTTGCATCCCAGCTGTATCAAACAATGATTTTTGATGTACTTCAGTTATCAACAGCCCTCCCTCTGCTGGGACATTAAGATAAGCAAATGTTTCTGGCGTAGTAGGAGCTCCAGA
Source organism: uncultured bacterium (assembly GCA_903825355.1). Taxonomy (GTDB): domain Bacteria; phylum Babelota; class Babeliae; order Babelales; family RVW-14; genus CAIKAH01. The sequence goes on from CAIKAH010000016.1 coordinate 3,276, forward strand.
GATTCCCCAAAATGGCCGCTCCAGTACTTTGCCATTTTTCAATTCGGCAAGCACTACTTTTTCACGCGAGATAGGCAACACATAGTTCAAACCCTGACGCTCGCCAAGCCCAGCAACTAAAATACCAACTACTTTACCCTCTTGGCTTACACAAGCACCGCCTGAGTTGCCAGGAAACGCCGCAGCTGTGGTGGTAAAGCACTCGCCACAATGAATTGATTCGTGCCCAGAAATAATGCCCGTTGCATGTTTGATGTGGGGCTCACCGTTTGGATACCCAATGAGTGTAATTTCTTCTCCTTGACGCACTAAGTCAGAGTCACCAAGTTCAAGCATTTTAATACGTTTATTGCCCATTTTTTGCTCAAGCAGTTCCCGTTGCCCTGGCTTGAACTGTAAGCGTGCAATGTCAAATTCTGGACTACCACCAACAAATTCTAGCTCAATATATTCTTGCCAAGCACTCGGGTGCTGCAAATAAATAACATCGGCATTATCTACCACATGGTAATTGGTAATAATCGAAAGCTCTCCATTAAGCATTACAAAAAAACCACTGCCAGCGCCCTGCTGCAGCTGTTCACGCTTAAACGGTGTCTGAAAATTAAATGGTGAAGCAAAAGCAAAAATTTGCACTACTGACTCTTTTACTTCGTCAAATACATCAGCCCATGAGCGTTTTTCTACTGAGACTTTTTTGAGCGCTAATGATTTATCTTTTTTACCACACTGCTGTTGCTTGCCAGAGGCCTTTAGCCCCTGTGCCAAAACCGTATTTCCAGAAAACGTTGCTACCAAGCAGAGTAATGCTAATTTCTTAAAAATCATCTGATATCCTCTTGCATTTTATGCTAAACAGACCTTATCTTAACCACTAGACGCACAAAATACAAACCGATCCCATTATTAGAGGCTTTTTTCGTATGATTGATCAATTACACGGCACCATAACAGCTATCAAAGAAAAAATGCTTACACTTTCTGTCCATGGTGTTGGTTTTGGTTTGCACATTGCGCAGCCAGCTCAGTATACCCTTAACCAGGAACAGCTATTTTACACCTATCTGCACTGGCACCCTGATAATGGCCCTAGCCTGTACGGTTTTGCAACAGAGCTTGAGCGCCGCGTATTTTTGCTCATTATCGATTGCCCTAAAATTGGGCCAAGCATCGCCAATACCATTTTGTCACAACTTTCAGCGAGTCACTTTTTAGAACTTATTGCTACCGCCAACCAAGATGGACTTTCTGCTCTTCACGGCATTGGAGCAAAAAAAGCTGAACAACTTATTGTCGAGCTCAAACAAAAAGTACAAAAACTGCTGAAATCTGGTGATGTGGTGGTAGAACAGCAACAAAGCTTTGTCCACTGGCAGCAGCTCCAAGATGTGCTCACCTCGCTCAACTATAGCCGCCCAGAAATTACCAAGACCACCCAATACCTGGCAGATAAATATGCTCAAGAACCCCAACCGCTCGACCATCTTATCAGAGCAGCCCTGGCATTTTTGTCACAAAAGCACACCTAGAGCGTTCACGATCCTCGAGCTACTCGTTGTCTTGAGTATTGTGCTTATTATCGCCTCCATAGGAGCGCCGCTACTGCTCAAGACTTCAAAAACAGCAGACCTTACTAACGCGTTAAGCGAGCTAGAATTATTGTGCCACTGCGCGCAGTATATTGCTTGTGCCAGCAATCAAGAGCAGATTATTACAATAGACACGCAACAGAACACTTGCTCACTTAGCACCAGGCGCACAACATGGCTGGTAGAGTTACCAAAAACATGCTCTTTTGGCGTACTACCAGACGCCCTTGGGCCACCAAGTGAACCGACAAAAAAACTTACCAAGGCTGTAACATTTCCAATTGAAAATAATCATTACAAGATTGTATTTCAACCAACGGGGGTAATTTCTCCTGGAACCGCCTATATAATTGACAAAAAGGAATACCAGCTAGGCGCTTTAACCTGCGGCATTTCTCAGGTATCCTATATAAGAAAGTACGTTCATAACAATCGTACGTGGCATCTACTAAAAAAGTAAGCCTGAAAGCGTCTAGCATGTTGCGAATCATGTTACGAATCATGACCGCGTTTGCCGTCAGTCTTGTGCTTGCACTCTGGGTTATCCAGAACAGCACAGCCCTACAAGATACGGTCAGCACTAAAATAATTCAGTTCATCGAGAAAGATTGGTCTGCGCGTATAAGCTCATGCAAACCACGCATCAATTTTTTCACCTTCTCGTTGTACTTAGAAAAAGGCACTGTCACGCCTACAGATGCCAAACAATTCTCTTGGTCATTTGATGAATGCCATGTACACGTTTCACCACTTGCTCTGCTTTCTAAGCGAGCAGCGCACCTCTATCTTACCTTTAACAACATCAAGGCAACCACCCAAGCAACAAGTGAAAAAATCGATATTATTCAGCACATTAAAACTATCTTTCAAACAACTGATTTAGAAATCGCCGTAGAGCCCAAAGCATTAATCATCAATAACATTGATTTTGCCATGGATTACGGCCAGCAAAAAATCGTCTGCAAAGTACCAGGTACTTTTTACATAGCAAACGACCACAACTTACTCCAATTTAAAGAAGAAACATGGCATGGGTACCTTGACCTGGAACAAGCGCTGCTTACCATCCAAGGAGCGCCATATGCACATCACGCGCAAGGGCGCCTCTCCTTTCACCGCAATAATCGCGATGGCACCTGGCTATTTTCAAGCAACCTAGCCACCAAGCTACCGGCACTTGACCCTACAGCAGACTACACCATGACTGGTACATGGGACGCTCAGGGGGGCAAGCTACTACTTACCGATCAGCAATTAAGCACACAACTGGCCGCTACCTTTTCATACCCACTTACTATTGGCATGCGTGGCTCATTCCCTGTTAACCATCTCAAAACAGCAGTTACCCTCATGGGGAGCAAACAAGCAAACCTCAATCCAATTGGCGGCACATGCGCTATTGATTTAGTGCTTTTACCGGACGAACAGGGCATCAGAAGTAGTGGCACGTTTGACGTAACAGGATTGACCATTGGGGAGCTTACTTTGCCACATGTTGGTATTAACCTCTGCCCACAAACTACCCCCATCACTGCCAATACTACAACAGAGCAGACAGCAGCATATGGCCTTGCCGGTTCACTTTCATGGGACTGGAAAGAAGACCAGGGGACGCTTAACCTGACAAATACGCAGCCACTACAAACAACTACCGGGCCTGATGCAAAAACCCACCATGCAATTGCCCCCAACAAATGCAACGTGCACCTCACCTGTAATACGGATGGGCTTTGCAAGGGTTCATATGAGTGCAGCATTACCAATGCATTGTACAACACCACCCTTAACCACCGCGGCTTACTAGCTTTTAAAAATCAAAAAATTGCAATCAAGGGACGCGATGACCGTGGCAGCTACGCCATTAAAGCGGCATTTGATCCGCATCCATTCCTGAAAAGCATCCACTACGCTAACAATGACCAGGTACCTATTGTTTCTTGCAAGACAAGCAAGACTGCTCCCTTTGTGCTTAGAGGCTCAGTCAGCTGGCATTTTTTAAAGCGCTTTTTAGATCAACACACCCGCCGCATGATCTTTGGCAATCAAAGCTCATTCCACCTTGCGCTCAATCAAGAAAATCCACAAGCGCTTAAGGCTGACATCGCGCTGGAGCGTGGCTCATTTTATATGCCCGAGTATCACAACCTCCTCCGCAGCTGCAAGGCTTCGATCACGGTGCACAGAAACGAAAAGCGGTTAGAAATAGATGATTGCGCTATTGGCATGAGCAAAGGGAGTATCACTTGCCCTCATGCCGTACTACAGCTTGACGCAAACAATGATATCGCTCACCTCATGGCGCCTTTGTGCATCGAAAACTTATTTGTGAATTGGAAAAAAGACTTTTATGGGTTTGTATGTGGAACCCTAGCATTAAATAAACAACCTGATGCTGCTGCTTTGCTTTCAGGGACGCTGGTTCTTAAAAAATCAGTCCTGCGTGATGCATTTTTGCGAGGCGAATCTACATCACCAAGCTTTTACGGGCCAGGCGGCAACTTGGCAACACAACTGCCCTTTCCACTAGCGCTTGATATACGATTAGTTACAGAAAAGCCTATTTATGCCAAGACTGGCTCATTCAACGCACAAGCAAATGTTGATCTACACATGGCAAGCCCGGCACAAAAAGACTTTTTTGCAGCCCCCGTAATCACTGGCAGCATTGACTTAGAAAAAGGGGCTCTTCATATCCTCAATCAATCACTCACCATCCAGTACGGTAAAATTCAGTTTCTCCATAATAATTTTAGTGATCCGCTCGTTGACCTGGTTGCACGCAATCGTATTGGCAAACATTTGGTCACGCTGCAAGCTACTGGCTCCTTGCAGCACCCTACTATCTTGCTGGAATCAACCCCTGCGTTGAGCGAAGAGCAAATTATTGGATTACTTTTAACTGGCTCTGAACAGTCAAGCTTACAAGCCGACTTGCCAGCCATGCTACTGCAAAACCTTGATGTTCTCGTTTTCAGCAATAAAAAAGATGGCAAGGGAAACGCGCTGCGAGATACGCTTACTAAGACATTTAAGTATGTCCAAATCACCCCTAATCTTGACGCTAACAAAACGGGTCGCGGCGCGCTTAAGGGAACCATCTCGGTTAACCTAACCGATCAGCTACGGGCAAAAATTGACAAAGATATCGATATGCAAAATAACTTCTCAGCCCAAGTTGAATACTTGCTTTCAGATAATCTCAACTTAAAACTGGTGCAAGAGTTACGCGGCGAACGGGGCATTGAGCTGGAGTTTCAGGTGAAAGTTTAGGCCTTTTTCACTTCCCCGCCCTGTACTTCATTTTTCACAGTCGATTTAGCTAACAAGACATCACGCTGTTTTTCCAGCGCCAGCAACCGTTGTTGTTGCTCTTCAAACTGCTTTGTTAAGGCCATTTTCGATTCCTCAAAGGTCTTTTTAGCAGATGCCAACTGCAGCTTGCTCTCTTGCAACCCTTCAGCCAGCTTTTTCTTAAGCTCCACGCACTCACTTGAAGATTCCTTTGCCACTTTGTAGAGTTTTTCTACTTGGTCAAGCAGTGCATAGACTTTTGGCTGAACAGCTGGAAATTGCTTGCGCAAACTAATTAATCCATCAGTAATTTTGCTGTACGCATCAGTAGCCACATCACCAGCTGCATAGACACGCTGTGGCAGGATAAATAGCACCAAAAAAATAATTCGCTTCATGAAAAGACCCTCTCTCTCAACCAAACACTACTGCTTGCTTACCATAAAACGGCTTAGTGTGCTTTTTCAACAAAACAACAAAAACAGCACCTGTCGATTAGAAGAAAAAACCTGTTAATTGACAAATTGAAACTGTTTTTAATATCATTAGAATATGGTACGAATTAAAATATGCCGTTGAAAGGAACTTTATATGGTTTTCAAGAAAAATGCCCTGTTGCTCACTCTTGCTGTATGCGCTAGTGCTAATGCTGATACTACCACAACACATCAACCGCTTGTCCTTGCCAAACCCGAGACAGCAGCTACCTTGCAATCTCCCATTAATATTGACCGTGCAACCAACCGCAATTTACCTGATATACAATTTAACTATCCTTTAACCATGCTATTTGATGTAGCATCCAATGGCCATACGATACAAGCAACGGCTAGCAACACAGACAATGCTGGCAAGCTACAGCAGGCCTCCATTGAGCTGAATGGGAAAGAATATAATTTGGTACAAATCCACATGCATGCCCCGAGTGAACATATGGTTCACAACCAGCGCTACCCCCTCGAGTGGCACTTTGTCCACCAAAACCCTCAAGACGACAGCCGAGTAGTTATTGGTGTTTTTATGGAAGACGGCGACAGTACAACACCAGCTTACCGCCCTATTTTAGATTACCTAGAGCATGCCTTAAGGGCAGAGCGCACTCCTCACAGCATTGGCCCGTGCTCAGCTATAACCTTTTCACCGCGCGCACTTATTCCAGAAGACCAACGATGCTGGCGCTATGAGGGCTCACTAACCTCAAAGCCTTATAGCCCTGTGTACTGGTGCGTGGTACGAGCAACAACAACAATCAACCAGCATGACCTAGAGGTGCTTTTTACTGCCATGAACGTCAATACTCGTGCCCTACAGCCAGTTGGTAATCGCACAATATTATTCGACACCACCCTAGACCGCCCTTTAAACAAAAAAAGGGCCAAGCGTTCTAAAAGATATGGCGCTGCCCGCGAGCGTGTTCAGCTTTTTCAAGATGACATGAGGCACTAAACGTCTCGACAGTGAACGGTAATAAACTATCTATTTTTGGCGTAATCAAGATAGGCGCGCGGCATACTGCACTTACTGAAATTACTGATTTTAGAAAATCATCGGCAGTTCCAAAACCAGCTGCGTACGCTTAAATTAAGTTTATAGCAACCAAAGCATCAAGTACGTAAAAATCTGCTTAGCGTTTTGACTTTTTAGGAATAAGAATATCAATATCGCTTTTTGCTGTTTGCTCATTACGGGCGTAAGACCCAAACAGGCCAATTTTTTCTATGCCAAAATGTTCTTGGATATAAGCTTTGTTGGTTCTTAGAAAACCTAGGATAGATTCACCCGTTTGCATACGCACCTCTTTGGTCTTGAGATATGCCACTATTTATCCAACAGTTCCCATCTTAAGGGCTAAAAAAGTATTTATCCAGAAACAGCTCTTTCTCGCCCTAACGGGCTTCGGCCATTCGACCCAGCTCAGGCTGAGCGAAGAAACACAACATCATTTTGCTTGCCAAAAACTGAGCGCGGTAACGGGCGCGCGAGTATTTTCATGGCGTCAAGCGCAGGCAAAACTGCCACCCAGCGCAGCGAGCATGTGGCACAATTGCCGAGCACGAAGCAAGGTTCCAAGGCGCAGCCATGGGCGCTGATTCCAAAGCCCAACGCCCATGGGGCTTTGGTGGGTGTCGGCCACCCGACACAATATTTTCCCTCAAACAAAAAGGGGCTGATGCGCTTTCCCGCTCTTCCACCCCTTACGGGGCGCCCTTCGACTAAGCTCAGGGTGAGCGGGAATATTCTGCCCACCAAAAAAGCATTGACCTG
>CAIKAH010000017.1 GCA_903825355.1 uncultured bacterium
AAGTTTAATTGATGGGTTTTATGGAGGTTATTATGAACACATCGAAAACAGTTTTAAAAATAGCATTAATGAGCTTTACGTTTTTTGCCTGCATGCAAGCAGCCAGTAAAAAACGCAGAAGCTGTTCATCGCCTACAGAAGCAACGGCAACTACAGAACATAGTGGTGATAAAAGACCAAGCAAGCGAGGTGGCAAGCTCACTCCACAAGAAGGAATAGGAGAGGCTCCCGCGCCGTCAGCTGTGGTACCAGCAGCTACCGCTGCTGCACCAGCTTTCCCTACGATGCCAGGTACGACCACTCCAAAAATATTTCCTGATGGGCCGCTTACTCTTGAACAGATTACTGACATTCAGCAGGCGGTAGCTAGTGGACGCACCGTCCATATCCCTGGGGCAGGAGAAAAAGCTGCTGGGGTAGGTAGTGCTTCTAATGCAATTGAACTGCAAAGAAAAATTGCTGAGCTAAACACAACCATAACCGCGTTACAAGAAGCGCTCACAACAAAAGACACAGAATTAGCTCGTAAAGATGAGCTGCTGCAACAAGCAACAACAAAACTTGACGACGCTCTATTAATCTTGGAAAAGATGAAACAAAAAGCAACTCCAGGCTTTATTAGACGGCATACAGGCAAATTGCTTGTTATGTGCATTACCGTACTTTACCTCTCTGCAAACTACGACGCACTTGCAACTCTCACCATAGAAGATACTAAGAGGCTTTTGACAACTTGCGCTACTCATACACTTTTTGGATATGAAGTAAGCATACCTGTCGCTTTTGTTTCATTCATAAACAGCCTGCAAAGAACATGGACAGCCGCAACAGCTGTTCCAAGTAAGTTAGCTGAGGCCTATCATTTTGTGATGACCACCCTGGGAAAAATTACCCCCTTTGTACCCACCCCAACACCAACACCCACTCCTTTGCCAACGGTAAAGAGTGGCATGCGGTGCCTAATTCAGTAAAAAAATAGTTATTTTGTTATTTAATGTTAACGAAGGATATCTCATGAAGAACGTATTAATTTTCTCACTCAGCTGCTTAGTAGCTGGACTTAATGCCGCAGCTGCAGACAAAGCATTCTACGGATCTTTAGTTACTGGCACAACGGTAGCAGCAGGTACATTGATTGCGCTAAACGAGGACCCCGCTAGAGCCGCTGCCCATGTCTTGGGAGCTCTTACAGCAGCAGGGGTAATCGGAACAGTAACTCACGTTGCGATATCAAAATGGGACAGTATTAAAGCTGGCTTTTGGCGTGGCTGTGCAAAAATTAGCTCAGCTATTGATAGCACCGTTGGTATTCCAGCAACTGCATCTAGCATTCGTAAATGGGCAACTAATATAGCAGGAGCAGCAGCTGGCGCAGTATTTACTTATGCAATTATGCCAGCAGAAGGAGCAGAAAATCCTTACGCTACCGGGGCTATTGTGCTTATTGGTAGCTTTGCAGGAACCACTTCCGCACACGCTGCTGCACGCGCTCTTTTGCATAGCATGGGCTATACCGTAGCGGTAACAGAAACAGCACCACAAGCAGAGTAAATTAGATACACATGGGTTTTAGATGGAGGTTATTATGAATCAGTTAAACATCATATCAAAAGTAATATTAATGAGCATGTTGCTCATGACACAAGCGTTTGTTGACGTTGACGCAGCTGGCCGCACACCCGCGGCCAGTGGTCGTCCTGTAGCACCAGCCGTTGATCGTTTGCATAACAAGATGGCAGCAAGAAGCAGTGGCCCGCTTACCAGAAGCAGAGCCGCCGGCAAAGCTAATACCATGCCAGTTGGAGCTGGCCGGATGGTGATCACACCGATAATAACATCTGATTCTTCAAGTGAGACATCGCAGGCTCCAAGCAGCCCACGCGGTAGCTCATCGAGTGTCTACGCAACTTCTTTCGTCACTACCAGTGAAGACGTTGATGTTGATACAGCAACAAAAATGTCTGCAGCAGAAGAACTGTTGGCATTGTTACCAAAAGCACCAACAGCAACGCGTAATGCTATTACTGCAAAAGAAGCACTGTGGCGCGATGGCGTGCTGAGTCATGATGATGCACTTAAAACCGCAAGCCGTTGGAAAAACTCTCGCTATAAAGAGCTGTTTATCCAAATGATTATGGACAACATGAACCTAGAAAAACTTTCAGCTGAAGAGCAATCACACGTAGAAGAGGCACTTGCTCGCGGCGAGGGGCAAACCCTCTCTGAAACCAATCTTGACGCTGATGATGATAATCACGGTGGCGATTTTGGTGGCGGCTTTGACTACGATGGTGGAGATAATTACAGCCCTGCAAGCCCTGTGGCCTCTGTGGGTTCAGGACCGTCAACCGGCAGCGACCTTATTATAGAGGTGGCCGAACAAGAGCCACTGGTTGTGAATGTTCAACCACTCACCACAGAAGAAATGCTCCTCTCAACCATTAAGGCACTACGCCAAGATGTTGCTGATTTGCGTGAAGCACACGCGTTAAAAGACGCCCGTGATGTTGAAGCAAGAGAAGCAAAAATTGAAACCAAAAAGCGCAAAGCTGAAGTACTGGCCGCTGCTCAGCGCCGCAGCCGCCTTGTAAAAGGCACTCTGGCTGTTGTTGCCATTGCTGGCGCTGCTTATACCGTTTGGTACCACGGTGGTATTTGGGAAGTTATTGGGAAGATAAGCAGTATTCTTACTCCACCCATAATCGTAGTAGAAAAAGTGGCTGAAAAGGTAAAAGATGTGCTAATGCCAGCGCCCTGTAACCCATCACCGTGGAATATTGGTCGATACCTGAGAGTACATTTTCAACGTTCTGTACTAGGCGATACAACTGCTTGTTAGGAGATATTCATGAAAAGATTTTTATTATTAGTAGCATGTGGATTATTAAGCATCACCAGCATGCTTACTGCTGCAGCAGCAACAGCTAACATAAATACAAAAGTATTTAGCGCAATGCTTAAAAACCAAGGTGATAACATAGACCCTCTTTTTGCGCAAAAGCTCACTCTAGGCAACACGGACGGGAAACCAACCACTTACGCAAGGGGTGTACAGCTAACAGCAGCGGGTATTATGGGCCAGCAATTACCCTTATTCATGGAAATTGCAGCCCCTACAGAAACAAGCAAAAAACAAGAATTTCTTCAGGGTTTTTTTACATATAATTTGGCAAGACATGCAGTAACAGAAAACTATACACAATATTTTATTCCACAAGATGGCTGTTTTTCGCAGTCACTGCAAATCGTATTCAACTCGCTACAGGACCAATCAGCAAACTTACTGCAGGGTGATCTCGTATATACTGGCGCCGTTAACGCTGCAGTACAAGCATTTGATATTATTCAATACATGCTAAATTGTTATTTCGATGGCCTCAAGACACTGGCACAACAATATTGCTTGGATCATACGACAAGACTAGTATTTAATACTGCCACAAAGCGATTTACTTCAACAGATCCTTTATCAATCCTTTATAATCATATGATTGCTGCTCTTCCTGCTTCCCTAGCAGAAAAAGATGCAGTAATAAGATACATATCTAAATGTGCTCAGGATTGCAACAAGCGCTACCTAATACCAGCAGCCCCATCAATAGCACGCACTGCAGCGTATAAAACAGGCAAAACTATCAAAAGCTATGCGGCCCCGGTTATCGCAAGCGCGCTCATCGGTGCGTGCGCAGTTGCTTTAGACTCCTATACACCAGGAGCAACTACTGCGCTCAGCCATACCGCTGATTACATAAGCACCCCAGCGCTCTATGCTGCAGGGGGAGCAATTCTTACTAAGGTAAAAAGAGCAATATTTAAATAGAATGTGAAACGAATAGGACGTATTAATAACGTATTTATATAACTGGAGGTTATATCATGAATAAGTCACTTTTTTTCAAAGCCATGCTTATCGGCTTGGTAACGTGCGGTTACTTACAAGTACGTGCGGAAATCACTACAGAACTCGAAGCAGTAAAAAATGCTACAACTATTGATCTGCTAGCTGAGGCTATTAGCGGTGTTAACATCCCAGAAGATAACATAATGCCAAAAAGAACACTTGAACATGCTCTTGGTATTCTTATTGTTGATAAGGCATCTGCTCTGACAATGGCACAAGCAACCGAACTGAAAAGAGCAAATACCCCTAGCGACGATATTGCTACCGCTATGGCGGGCAGTCAGCGTAAAATTCTTGATGCCGCAGCAACAAAAATCACCACTGCTGATATCATCACTCACGTAAACAATGGGGTAACCAAACACTCACAAGGAGCAAAGGCTTCGATCATCACCATCGCCACCACTAAGGTTGCAGATTTGTGTAGCAGGCTCTTCTCTGGAGCAGCAAGACTGTTCGGTAATGTTGTAGAAACTATTACAGTAGCCAAAGATGCTTTTGTCGCAGCACTTAATGGAACAACATTTGCTAGAGAAGCAGATAACTACGATGATTACATCGCAGCACCAGAACTATAATTCTGATCGATAAGAATTAATACTGAGGAATGGGCGGTCATTATAGCCGCCCATTCCTCAAAGCATAAAAACCGAAATGGGTATTAAAATGGTACATTCAATGACATTGCGCACAAGTCTTGCCATAGCTCTGGCAGCTGCTGGTTGTACGGGCATTGCATTGTACTATGCCTACACCCCTTCATCATTTTCAGTAGAACACATCCAAGCACTCATAAAGTCCTCAACTTCAACACCGGAAGCCAAAGACGTAATAACCATGTTGCGTACTCTCAAAGCAGAGCTTATTCGCCATCCGGAATTGAAAAAAAATTATAGACCAGAAGCTTTTTCTTGGCGACGAGATGTATTTAACCAAATTAATACACTCATTGCAGCCCTCCTACTCCAAACACCAGATCAAAGTGTGCTCGCGCAAATTTTGTCACTCGTCGATGCAATTATTGACGAATTTTGCAGGGATGTGGCTGGAGAATATTATAATGCCGAAGCAGATTATGCTGCGCAAGTATGGCGGGATGAAGTCTACGACTGCATCACTGCTTACGCTACTTCAATAAACACAATGCTTCCCGTTAAAAAAAAGGTGTTTTTACCTCGCTCACCCCGAGCAACTGATCTGCAAGCAAAAATAAATTTGAAGAATCCTGCAAGCACCCCTCCACCAGTGCCAGTAAAATTAGAAAAAATTTCACCTTTGCGGCCGCTACAAGAGTCAGCTCCCGAGACGGGAACCAGTTATGGCACTGAAACCAACCACCCCCAGTCATCATTCAGCCGAGAGAATCAGCCTCAATCTTACGACGATTTTTATGATATTGATGATTTTGTAGATCAGCTAGATCAGCAAACATACGCAAATCAACCAGCAGGCACCGGATATCAAACGACAACTGAAAGTGCATCATCACCTGTTAGCAACACGAATGCTAAAAAATCTACTGCTACTTCAAATACTAATTCTTCAGCAAATACATCAATTAGCAACCCTCATTCTGGTGGCAGCAACACCCCCACAACCGCTCAAGAAACAAACAACTTTGGGGGGGGCAATGATTTTAACACTATGGCACAGCTAGACCAATTAGATAAACAAAAAAAGGCCCTCGAAGAGCTACAAAAATTTATGGCTGAATTTAAGCAATATTCCAAAGCCGAACAAGAAGAAGCAAATCGCCAATGGATTGCTGCAATCAATAGCTAACCCCTTTCCCTTGCTTTACCTAAAACCCACTGTCTTGGCAGCCTAACCGCTGCCGGGCAGTGGGTTTTTTAATACTCCGCTCTTTCACCGCTTCGCGGCGCCCTACGACAAGCTCAGGAGGAGCGGAGGGCAGTTGGTTTTTACAGCTGCTTCCATAGCAGCTCCGTCACACAGCGCTCTTTACTGCTCAGGCATATTCCCACAGCGTATATTTCTTGCTTTTGATGACGATATTTTGCGGCATAATCCATGTCTTTAATTTGTTGTAAAGCCTTAGACGCTGGCTCATTCATTTTAATTTCTAGCAAAAACACTGCACGCACTGTTTCAACAACAATGTCTATTCTACCGCGATTAGTTGTTTCTTCCATGGTTGTTCGAAGATTGCTTGCAAAAAACAAATAATGAAAAACCAACTGGTACAAATTTTCTTGCGGTACTGGGTCATACGGACGTGCTAGCACCAGATAGGAACACGACGCTAGCGCATCGTTCAATACATTTTGCAACCCATCAAGCCGCACATCATTAAATACTTTTTTTATCTTTTGAATAAGCTGGCTAACAGCATCAAAGCTTTTTTCGAGCAGCGCGGGCAACAATGCCTGAGAAAAATCAACTTCTACATCAATATTTGGAAATCCTACTTTAATCATTGTTTCGCTGGTGTTTCCAGAGCGATCAGTAGCACAAGACTTCAATGTCACATAGCCTGCATAATAGAGCATCGTCAAAGCAGTAATTGCCTGGGGGGTACAAGAATTTTTTAAGGTATTAAAATTGAGCGTCAGTGCCTCAGTCTCCAAGGTTTTAAAACCCTCTTTTTCAAGCGTCTTAATCAATGCAGATGGAGTTCCAGATGCAAACCAGTTATTCAAAAGCTGCTGATCTTTAAAAACATAATTCAAGCCAAATGGATTATAAACACCAGCCGAAAGCCGATCAGTTCCTGTCTCTATACCAAACGTATAGCCATTGTATTTGTCCCGCAGTGCAAACATTAATGCGTCAACACTTTCTCCTCGTTTTATAGCTAACACATGCAAATGCTCGGCAAAATATTTCCTAACTTCTTGCTCTGTGTAGCCAAGCAGCTCCGCTGCTTGCATATCAAAGGAAATATCATTTAAATTATTAAGACCAGAAAATATTGATGTCTTGGTAAACTTAAAGACTCCAGTAATGAAAACAAACCGTACATCTTGTTCACGCGGCTTAAGCTGACTATAAAAATCACTCAGCTCATTTTGAATTTCACTAAACCGTACAGGGTCTTCTATCACATCAAGGAGGGGTTTATCATATTCATCAATAATCACCACCACATTGGTATTATTATGGGCTTCTTTTGCTTTTTGAATGAGACGAGCAAGCATAAGGTGTGGAGCATCGATTTCTAAATCACTAACGCCCAATTTTTTGGCATTGGCCAGCAAAATATTTACTATGCCCTTGCGGACGGTTTCAAGAGTACCATTTTTTGAAGCGGCCTCACTCATGTCTAATCGAATGACAGGGTGCTTTTTCCACTGCCATGAACTATTATCAATCCATAACTCTTTAAAAAGCTCCCGGTTGTTTTCAAAAAGTTCCGCTAAAGTAGAACAAAGCAATGACTTGCCAAATCGACGAGGACGCGCAAGAAAAAAATACGTCCCCTGCTGAATAATATCATAGATATATTTTGTTTTATCAACGTACAATCCGCCATCCTGACGAATTGACCTAAATTCTTTTATATCTACAAAAATCTTCTGCATCCAATCCCTTCCGAGCAAAGCTACATTCAAGCGCTACAATTGCGTTCAGTTATTGTAGCATCCACCCATCTCAAACGCCACCCTCCCCTTGCTTTACCTAAAACCACGCTCTTTCACCGCTTTGCGGGGTCCTTCGACAAGCTCAGGAGGAGCGGAAGCTAAAACAAATCGAAAATTTATGTTTTTATTAAAAACTCAACAGAACCTAGAAAAAGTGCTGGCATAGATGATCGCAATTTAACCTCACATACCTACAATGAAAAAGCTGCTGGTGAAATATTTATAGCTACCACAGGGCATTATACGCTTATGCAAGAGCTGGCAACACGTATTAGCTAATAAAAGTAGTGTTTTTTTAATGCCCTGCTCTTTCCCTTTTTGCATATAACCGGCTAAGCAGGGTATGCGCTCGCCCTCTGGCATAGGTTAATGCCGTATGCCCCATATCATCTTTCGCCCCAAGGTCAGCCCCGGCGCGTATTAAACATTTAACCACACGCACATAACCACAACTTGCTGCATACATCAAGGGAGTACAGCCTCTGCTAGTGGGCTCATCAACAGCCACTCCTGCATCAATCAATGCTTGCACCAGCTCTTCACGCCCCGTGCGGATGCCTAACCGCAACATCGTTGTGCCGGCATGGTTTTTAGCAGCGACATCAGCACCGGCCGCCAGCAAAATCCGCATAAGCCCCAAACGACTTTTAATCACAGCGCACATCAACGGCGTATGCCCTGCAGCATTCACCGCATTAACTACGCCTGCATCAACAGCAAGAAGTATCCTAACAACAAATTGAGCAAGCCCACAGTTTTCTCCAGTGATAGCATAAAACAACGCCGTATTACCTTTTTCATCAACGGCATGTAACATAGCTTCATCAGCCAGTTCATGCTCAACCTGTTGTATATTGCCAAGAAAACAGGCCCGCATCAGCGGGGTAACGCCACCATCTATGGCTGCTGACCACAAAAAGCCTGGCTTGAATAAAAACAGGACAAACAGCACAACCAAGATCTTTTTCATAACACACCCCCCGGTAGCTATTTTTTAATCTTTGCCATATCTTCTGCAGTGTACCAAAAACAGCACGCTGCCTGTTATAAATGCTTTTTTCAAGCTAATTTTCTAGCGATAGTGCTGTAGCAAGAAGTTGGTGTTATGATGTTATTTGAGATATTTTCAGGATTACTAGGCGATAAAAATCATGATTTAAAGCGACGCTTACAATTTTATGCAGCAACTATTGCCACTATCAGAGCATCCTGGAACACAATAGCAAGACATGTAGCATAGGATCAAAGCAAGCTCTGTCTTTAGCCCTGAGCTGATTACCTGAAATGATTGAAAGAAATTATTCGAGCAAAAACAGTAAAGCCCAGGAAGATAAAAAATCCCTGGGCTTTACTGTTTTTAAAACTAAATCGCTACTCTTTTGCAGCGGTATATCCACACTCTTTGCTTGGACAGTTAAGCGTGGTCGTCTCATTCTTTTTATCAAACAATACCAACAAATATGGACTTTTGCACTTTGGGCACGGCGTTTCTTCAACCTGGCCAAAAATAGCAAACTTACATCCAGGATACTTGCTGCACCCCCAAAATGAGCCGCCTTTCCAACGACGCTTGACCAAGCTGCCACCACATGATGGACATGGCATTTTAAGCTTATCTTGATGAATATACTTGCAATCTGGGTAGCCAGAGCATGAAATAAACGCACCAAACTTGCCCATACGCTTGACCATGGCTTTGCCACAATTTGGACAATTACCCAAATCAAGTTGTTCTTTGTCTTCGAGCATAATCTCCCCACTTTCTTTGCGAGAAAAATTTGAAGTAAAGCTACACTCAGGAAATTTAGAGCAACCAATAAATTCGCCATTACGGCTAAACCGAATTACCAGTGGGCTTTTGCAGGTGGGGCACGAGAGGTCAGTCTCTACCGCTTTTTTGTCAGTCACATTACCGCCAAAGGCAACCAGGTCTTTTTTAAACTTAGCATAGAACTCATTGAGCACGCTATCACGCTTAGCATCTCCCTGTGCAATTTTATCAAGATCCTCTTCCATCTTTGCGGTAAAGGTGACGTTGATAATGTCTGGTAAGTTTTGCGAGAGCATATCGCTGACTTTTTTACCAAGTTCTGTTGGCACAAAGCGCTTATTTTCACGCGAGCAATAAGCACGTTTTTGTATGGTTGATATAATCGCATTGTAGGTACTTGGCCGACCAATACCACGCTTTTCAAGCTCTTTAACCAGAGACGCTTCAGTGTAGCGTGGTGGTGGCTGCGTAAAATGCTGCTTAGGGTCAAGTTTTTTCAAACCAAGAGGATCTTGCTCAGCAATGTCTTTAGGAATTTTTACGGCTTTCTCATCATCTTCATCTTCCACTTCATAGACTTTCAAGAACCCATCAAAAACCAGGGTAGACCCCGTAGCACGGAACTGATATTTACCGCCATCAATAGTCACTTGTCGTTGATGGTACTCTGCTGGCTCCATTTGGCAAGCAACAAACCGCTTCCAAATAAGGCCATATAGTTTTGCGTCTTCAGGAGAAGCATATTTTGCCACATATGAAGGCGTAATATTTACATCAATCGGACGAATTGCTTCGTGTGCATCTTGTGCGCCTTTTTTGCCGTACATAAAAGGTGATTTTGGCAAGTACTCTTTGCCGTACTCGTTGCCAATGTAATCACGCACAGCAGCAAGGGCTGAATCGGCAATACGAAGCGAATCTGTACGCATGTAAGTAATCAGCGCTTCAGCTCCGCTTTTATCTGCAAGCGGAATCCCTTCATACAAACGCTGCGCTGTAGACATCGTTTTATCAACAGAAAATCCAAGTTTATTGTACGCATCTTGCTGCAAGGTACTAGTCATAAACGGCGCTGATGGATTTTTTAAACGCTTTTTTTCAGTAATTTTGGTGATGGTAAATTGCTGCTTTTTAATATCAGCAACAATGGTATCTGCTTGCTCTTTAGAATCGATGACCGCATTTTTGCCACTAATCTTTACAAGCTCTGAAAGCATTTCTGCTTTGGCCCCAGACAAGAAAATAGCATGCACCGACCAATATTCTTCAACTTTAAAGGCTACAATCTCAGCTTCACGCTCACAAATAAGAAGTAGCGCAACTGACTGTACACGCCCAGCAGAAAGGCCTTTACTAATTTTACGCCACAAAATGGGCGATACTTCATACCCCACCCACCGGTCCAAAATACGGCGAGCTTGTTGAGCCCCCACCTTGTCGAGATTAACGGTAGCGGGATGCTTAATTGCTTCTTGAATAGCTGATTTGGTAATTTCGTTAAAACTAATGCGATGAATTTTTGCAGGGTCGCCAAATACTTTTTCTATCTCTTGACCAATATGCCACGCAATAATTTCTCCCTCGCGGTCAGGGTCAGCTGCAAGATATACAGCACTGGAAACACGCGCTTGTTTGCAAATATCAGCAATCACCGTTGCCTTGTCTTTCAGCACATCATATTTTAGGTCAATAGCACCTGTTTTTTCATCAATGCTAATACCTACGCGACGCTGTGGCAGGTCTTTAATATGCCCAACAGTAGACATGATCCGAAAGTCCTTGCCTAGGAACTTGGAGATCGTTTTTATCTTACCGGGTGACTCTACAATTAATAACTTTGGTCCAGATTCATTCATAGTTTTTTTTCTTCGCATGCCCAACTCCCCCCCTTTTACTTACAACATACATGTCCCTATTTCATGCATGCCGTCATTGTTTTCCAATGCAAGGTCTTTGTTTTACCAACTGCACCGCATTTGTCAAAGACTTTATGCGTTACTGTCTCTATTGTAGTTTTTAAATTTTACACTTGTCAATGAAGAATTTTATTAAGCATTTTTTTATTTTCTTTTATGAAGACAAGCCCCCCCCCTCAAGAGTAGTTTTGCTTTCATCTTTGCTTTTGAGTTCACTTTGCGTTACCTTCTTGCCTACTTATATCACGAATATAAAGAGGGTATTTTATGAATTATGCAGTACTTTTAACACAGTGGAAAGATTCACTCAAATTGTTCCACCGTGCAACATTTTCACTTTATATGCTTGGCTGCTTGAACACCATTAAGCTTGCTGTTCCTTACATGTTTACTTATTTTTGGTGGGCATTTATAGGGCTAATTGTACTACATATTGGGCATGCACCAAAGATTGATGGGGCTATCCCTAACCTAGGAACTAATATCACGGTTCTTCTGCACATTATTTTACTGTTTGCCTACATTAGCTGCATGCGCCCTTCTATTGAGCAAAAGAATGGTTCTTACTTTGCCTCCTACTTTCCCCGCTGCATGTGGGCTGTTGCCCTCACCTATTTACTCGTGGGTCCTTATTTATTGCCACTAGCAGCCCTCGTACTTTTATTCTTTTTTGATACCAATCAAAGCTTAAATGATTATGGACACTCATGGCGCCGCGCCTGCAAAGCCATGTTTTACCTACTCCCGGCTACTATTATTTTGGCAATCGGTAAGGTTATTTTAAATGTGGTATGGTACAAACTTGCTCACGGCCTAGATGCTTATATTCCAGGGATCCAAATTCCTTTACTCGCCATCATACATCTTTTAAACTACGCCTCATTAACCGTGTTTTACATTCGTATGAAGCATAATTATTTTCACCTTATTTTCGAATGATAACTGCTATGCATGCTATTTTACTCGCGTGGAAAAACTCGCTCGACATATTACGTCCTCATCGGCTCCTGGGGCTAATACTTTCCAGCTTTAAAAGCTTATGGAAAGGTGCTTCCGCCTTTTGCCGCTCTTTTTTATGGTTTTTTGCAGCAGACGCGCTTCTTTTCTTGCTTCTTGGAGGGTATACAGCAACACCAGAAGCACTCCTTGCTATCGCCAAAAATCATTCTTTTATTTTGCTACTTTTATTATTTGCTCAATCAATAATATGGTTTTTAGGCTCTACCTTTTTCTTTCTACTAATGCGTCGCGAAGAAGTATCAAATGATTATGTGTATTGCGCTAGCCATATTATGAAATTTTGCCAGATCACTATGCTGCCACCACTTTTTTTGATGATTATTTTATATGCTCTTGTTTCTGCAGGAGGCATTTCTGCACTACCTTCTGTTCCGTGGATTGTTAATTTATGCTTACGCTCCGTAAGCCTGATGATTATTTTTTATTGGCTTGATACGTCAACACCGAGCATTAATTCTTTTCTAAGTGCGATTGAACGTGGTATTAATCTCTGTTTTTATAATGTCCCGCTCATTGCTCTTTTTATTGGCATTGCTGTTTTGCTCAACATTGGGTGCTCACATCTTATTAACTATGTGTTTGCTCAAGAACTACCTTATGTTTTTCTTGGCCATACAACACAAATGCTTGGCAAGCATGCCTTAACTCTAAAAGGCCGCTTTCTCATTCTATGTTTCAAGTATGGTTTGTTTTTTGTAGAGTTAATATGGACAGCATTTATGCTTTCTATTTATCGTCGCAAACGACATGAAGAATATACCGCCATGTTCTTTAGCTAAAAGATATGTGCTCTACAATTAAATCACTTTTTAGCTGGCTAGTGATTGGGCTACTTGCTCTTAGCATGATCCCATTTGTACTGCTTCCACTTGCTTTGCTTGCTGAAAAAAGCTTGCGGGCTCGTGGTTTGTTTTACAGGGCAAGTAGTTGTTTCTGCCGCAGCATCCTCAGGGTCATAGGCCTTAAAATCATCATCAATGGGCAACATCATTTATCAGGACTGCAGCCAGCTATTATTATCATGAACCATAGCTCAAGCCTCGACATCCCCCTTCTAGAAGCACTTATGACCGGAACTCCTTTTGTGTGGCTCAGCAAAGCAAGTTATTTGAAAATTCCTGTTGCTGGCATCATACTACAGCGCATGCACGTAACAGTTGAACGTCAACAGGCTACTCAAGCAGCACAGAGCCTTGCTCTTTTTGTAGAAAAAGCTACAAGGTTTAAAGCTCATATGCTTATGTTTCCTGAAGGAACCCGTTACACCGATGGAGCCCTACACCCCTTTAAGGCTGGGTTTGCTTTAGCAGAGGAGCTTACACAGCGACCAGTGCTACCAATCATGGCACAAGGGCTACACACAATTCTACCTAAGGATGGATTAGTGATTGATTCTTCGCAGAAGACGATTAAAATAATTATTGGCCCACCCCTGCAACGAGACAGTAACGAATCGCGAGATGCATTTGTACAACGTGTGCATAGTACCTGTACAAGCATGCTTAGCAAAGCCCTTTAACCCTATGGAGGCTTTATTACATGTTTTTACACATCGCTTACCCCGTCGTTCTTTACACGCTTGGCGTAGCGCTTGCCCTTATTAGCTGCTTTAAGTTTTTTCTCATGAAGCGCTCATGGTACACCTATCCTTTAACCGATAGCATTATTAAGCATGCCCTCCAAAAACCTCGCCGCATAAAATATTTTTTATTCTTACTTCGTTTTTGTACACTCTGCTTTTTGGTATTCTTAGCTTCGCGACCACAATGGGCTGATGAACGCTCACGAGTGAATGTGGATGGTATTGATATTGTTATTGCGCTAGATATTTCTGGGAGCATGCAATTGTTTGATGATCAACATGATCGCCGCATGCGGGTAGACGTAGCAAAAGCAGAGGCTATCCGTTTTATTGAAAAGCGCACTAATGATCCTATTGGTCTGGTACTCTTTGCTAAAGATGCCATCTCTCGATGCCCCCTCACACTCGACAAGCATATTCTTAAAGAACTGGTGGGCAATATCGAGATTGGCTTACTAGATCCTGATGGCACTGCCCTTGGCACGGGCCTTGCAACCGCCGTAAATCGACTAAAAGATTCTAAAGCAAAAAGTAAAATTATTATCTTGCTTACCGACGGTGAGCCATCCCCCGAGAAAATCGCACCTGAAACGGCAATTGAGCTCGCTCAACAAAACCATATTAAAGTCTACACGATTGGTATTGGCAACGATCAAGGGGGCTTTATTATGCACCCTATGTTTGGTTTACAGGCAGGACAAACACGTGTAAACGTTCCACTGCTCAAAACAATTGCCGAGAAAACAGGTGGGGAGTTCTTTTTAGCACATAACCCTAAAGAAATGCGTACCGTATATGAAAAAATCGATAAACTTGAAAAAACAGAAATACAGACCGATATTTTTCATACGTTTTATGAAGCGTTTGCCTATTTTATCTGGCTGTTTCTTGCGCTTTTTTTCTTTGAATTATTACTGCGCATAAGCATTTGGCGAGGTCTTGCATGAACACTATTCACTGGGCAAGTATTGAAAACATAGTGTGGTTACCACTCTTCCTGCTAGCAGCAGCACTCGTTATATTTAGAACATACAGTACGCTACGCAGCTTTACCCTACTAGCGCGTGTCCACAAAACAATGTTTCATGGGCTGGGCCGCAAGCGCAGCTTTACCAAGGCCCTTTTGATGTGCTGCGCTATTGGTGCTCTCTTTATTGCTTTTTTACGCCCCCAATGGAGTAAGCAGGAGCAAACTGTTATTCAAGAGGGCCGCGATGTGCTGGTACTCCTAGATATATCTGGCAGTATGCGTGCACAAGACCTTAAGCCTAACCGAATTTCCTTTGCTAAACTAAAAATTCGTAGCTTGCTACAGCAACTTACCTGTGAGCGCATGGGACTCATCTTGTTTTCTGGCACAGCTTTTTTACAATGCCCCATGACCGCTGATCAGGCAGCCTTTTTAATGTTTCTTGAAAACGTCGACCCTGAAAGTATTTCTTCAGGTACTACCGCACTTGATCAAGCACTAGCAAAAGCAGTAGAAACCTTTAAACAAGCTGGTGAACGTCAGCATAAATTAGTACTACTACTCACAGATGGCGAAGATTTTTCTATGCATCTTGATGAAATTAAAACACAAGCGGCAAAGGCAGGAATATCGCTCTTTGCGCTGGGGATAGGAACTCCAGAAGGGGCGCCAATCCCCAAGTTTGATGCTTATGGAAAGCAACAAGGGCATGAGACAGATGAACAGGGAGCAATTGCCCTTTCAAAACTCAATGAACAAACATTGCAAGATTTAGCAAAAGCGCTCAATGGCACCTATCAACGAGCAGCATATGGCGAAGATGATATTGCCAATATTGTTAGATTTGTACAGTCGCATGAAAAAGAACGTTATGAAAACAAAACAGTCTCGCTCTACCACGACCAATATCCCTGGTTTTTGGGCGCAGCATGGATTTTGTTAGCACTGGAGTGGTTATTATGAACTACTTTCTTTTATCACTTATATGCTTAAGTATGCCTTGCCTGCATACCCATACTTATGACATACCAACCTTATTGACTCAGCAAGCAGCAAATCCTAACGATGCAAAAATTAACTATAATTTAGGCGTTGCCCAGTACAAAGCAAGCTCTTATGAAAGCGCAGCTCATAATTTTAAACGAGAATACGATGAGGATGAAAAATATCTTAGGCTTATAAAACA
>CAIKAH010000018.1 GCA_903825355.1 uncultured bacterium
ATGAAAGTTACCCCTTGTGTGCGAGAGCAGAATCGATGCAAAAAAATGTACAAGATCATCTCTGCGGATGCTGACGAAGGGACTATGGAAGAAGTATTTCAAATGTATAAAACTGCTCGTAAAAAGAGTTTTACTACGCTGCGTGAGCATTTTAGTGATTTGAATGCAATTTATCTAGACTGCAAAGCAAAACAACGTTCCCTAGAATACTCGAAAAGTTTATTTGGTGCGGAATCATCAACGCAAGCACAGAAGCTAGAGGCTCAGGGAAACATTCTCATTTACACTAGCATGCTCAGAGAGCAAGAAAAAAATCTGGAGAGCTTTTTCGATCAATTACAACGGCAGATTTTAGAAGAAGCTGATGCTCTTGGTATTCCTTATTTTTAATTGTAGAATTTAAAATGAAAAAACATCTATTTACGCTTACTTTTAGTGCTCTTTGTTTTGGTTTTGCACAAACTGCAACAGACGCTTCCGGCTTGACTGATAGGCGTCGAATGGCAGTAGCAGTGACTAATGCTGTAGCTTGTTTGCGGTTAGAAAATATGTGGAAAGATGCTAAGAATGATTCAGACAGGGTAAAAGCATTAGCTGCTGATGGTGAATATACCGCAGCAGTGCGAGAAACTAATAAAGCATTGCACGAAAAGCATCCTGATCTTAAGGCAGCGTTTGATGAGCTTCAAGAGATAAAAAAAGAGCACACGGAAGAGCATGCAAAATCTGTGCATAATCAAGCACGTATTGATGCTCTCAAAGGTGCATTAATAGCTCAGCAAGAACGCTATGAAAAGTTGCTCGCTGAAAAGCGTGATCAATTGGTACGCGAAGCTGCTGCAGAATTAGCTCTTGAAGACATTGAGTAATTACAGTTTTTTACGTACTAAAAAATTAGTCAGTGGTATGCCATGCCGTACCACTGACTGTTCTTGCAGTATCTCTGCACCACATTTAAGTGCAAATGGTAAAGCAGTTATACTCACCGCGGCAGTTATTTCAGTTATACCGCTTCGATGTGCTTGGGCAATAAGGTGCTCTAAAATACGGTAGCCAAAGGTTTGAGACTGGTAATCTTTGTGGACGTATAACCGGTTTATTATGCCTGTATCAGTTAAATCACCAAAGCCAACAATTATCCCATTATGTTCGGCAACAATAGTATAATTTTTAGTGAGCGATTGCGCCCATGCTGTTTCATCTAGGTCCTGTGGTGCCCACGCAAGTAGCTCTTCTGGGGTATAGTCTTTGGCATTGATTGTATGCACGGTGCTGCGAAATAGTGCTATAATCGCTGGCAAGTCTGTTGACTGAAAACGTCTAATAGCCATTCTACTTACTTTCTATCGATCCATTTATTGAACATACGTATAACTGAAACGCTATCGGTTGGCAGCTCAGTACGATTTTTACTGATCCATCGCAGTTCTTTAGATTCACGGTTGCTGACCAGATCTTCATCGCTTGTAACTTGCAGTAAAAAGCGAACGTCGTAATGATCATGTGCTTGTTCACGTGTGGTTGCTGGAATGGGGTGAATATCTATATCAAAAATTTCAGCTGAAATCGGTTTGATATTCATGATGCCAGATTCTTCTTGTGCTTCTTTAATTGCAACAGCAAGCACATCTGAGTCTCCATCACAGTGCCCTCCAAGTTGAAACCAGCGATCAAGCTTTGCGTGATGTAACAATAAAGCTTTATCACCCGTTTTATTGAGCAACCAGCATGATGCTGTGAAATGGCCTATTGCAAGAGAGCGTTCAAAACAGTCTTTATGTCTTGCCATAAAGGCTAGCATTTTTTCTTTAAATGTAATTTCTTCAGGAGCTATTGGTTGATAACGATAAAGCAGGGCTGATAAAGATACTCTTTCCATAGGGTCCTTGTATAGTTATTTTAAGGGTTTTGTCTGATTAATTGTACAGATACAAGCCCTTCTATCAATCTATTCCCAACGTTATGTTTTTGTACATTCCTTTTTTTCGCTTGCTCCAAACTGTCGCATTAGGTTTATCAGAGGATCATAATCACCTTGGTCAGCAGCTTTTAGTGATTGGATATAAATTGATCTGATGTTGCCCGTGTCTTCTAGGTATGGCCAATGTGGATGCTTGCAACCAGAGGCGATTAAATAGCGGTCAGCTACCATTCTAGAAAAGCGACCATTACCGTTCTCAAAGGGATGAATAGATACTAGTCGATGGTGAATGCGTGCTGCTTGTTCTAGTTTTGATAGGGTTATGCCTTCGTGTTGCCACGCTTGCACATCTGCACAAAGCTCTCCTAGTTCAAATGGAATGCGGTATGGTTTGATACCAATCGAAGTTACGGATTTTCTGAACTCTCCTGCCCAGCTCCACACGTGGTTGAGCATTGTTTTATGGATAATTTTGAGAAAGGGGATATTAAACCATGTTGTAGGAGCTGGAACTTTTTTAGTCAAGTATTTTTTTTGAGCGATATGGATATTCTCAGCCTCTTCGCGGTTAAGGTCGTGTTGCGTGAGGATTGTTTTGCTTATTAGGCCACTATAGTCATGCAGTGGCGTGGCTCCCTCTGGGAAATCAAAAGGCTTCATAGGCTATTCATCGTCCCATAATTTGGTTCCAGGGCTGTGCAGCAAAATTTCAGTTTCTCTGTTGATTAATTCTTCAAGCAGTTTTTTATCGGGGCCTTGTTTTTCTAAATGCATAGTGCCGCGTAAATACTTTACGTGTCGTTCGGCAACCAGACGTGCCTGTTTGTGACAGATACTTTCTATTGGTTCTCTTAGCATGGGTGCTATCACCAACTCGCAAGATAAGGCATCAAAAATTTTGGTGAGTAATGAAAGCGTTGGGTCAAGACGGTGCTGCTCAATCCGAGAAATAGTTGACTGTGGTACTTTTACTCGCTTGGCAAGGGCTACTTGAGTCATTTTAAGTTGGGTGCGAATAGTATGGATAAAATCGCCAATTGGCAATTTGCGGTTTGCATGGTGCAATGTTTTTGCGGCCTCTGCGACTTCACTTAGAAAGAGTTTTTTGCTACTGGAAAGATGCTTCATAGGGCCCTCCAAGCCAAATACGTAGTTTTAGTTCTACTTTCCCTTAAAATATGCTGTATGAGCATAAAAAAGCAATATATTTATGCTCATACAGCATAAATATGGGTTATTTTTATGCTGTATGAGCATAAGTACTGGTAGGTTTTATGCTCATGTTATTTAGAAACTTTCATGCATAAGCAAGCAACCATCCTGTTGGATTAGGGTGAACTTGCCATCTTCAGCAACCCGTAAGTAGATAAATGCGCCATTTGCCACATACCAACTAAAGCCTGGTCTGAAGTTTAATGCGCACAAAATAGCACGTAAAACACCAGCGTGGGTACAACACAAAACAGTAGACCCTCGATATTGTAAGGCAACTGATTGCATAAAAGTTGCAACGCGGGTAAATCGTTCGCCAAGGCTTTCTGTATCATTAGTCAATTTGTGTGCTAAGCAATCTGCTTGAGAAGTAGTGTCGCGCTGTGGCTGCATTCTTGCCCATGTCTTAAACTCACTGGTGGGCCGCCCCTCCCAAGCCCCGAATGAGCATTCGCGCAGTGCTGCTGTTTCTATAATCGGAATATTATTAGCTCCCAGAATAAGTTCAGCTGTTTTGTGGGTTCGCATTTTATCTGATGAAAAGGCTGCAGCAAAAGCGAGGGCGTTAAATTTTTCTTTTACTTTAAGTACTTGTTTTTGCCCTGTTTCATTTAAAGGGATGTCAGAGCTTCCCATCATTTTTTCGTTTTTGTTCCAGTCGGTTTGGCCATGTCTAACGAGGTAGATGTGACAATCGGTTGGTTTTAATAGTGGAAGAATTTGAATGGTCATAGCTACCAATTATGGCTGAGATTAGTTTTTTATAATCAATAATAATCTATTTTATAATGGTAGCTTTTTTTGTAAAACATCTAAAATGTGTTTGGTCCCTTTCCTAAGAAGGTGTATGCTAGCTCGAATAAGTTTTCTGTAGCAATGTGATACGAAAGGGGCTGCGTGGTAATTACAATTGATGGACCGGTTGCTAGCGGTAAGAGTTCAGTAGCAAAAGAGCTAGCACTGCGGTTTGGTTTTAATCATGTGAATACTGGTTTGTTGTACCGGGTAGTAGCGTATTTGTCAGCAGTTCATAACAATAACCTCTACGCTATTCCTGCTGATATGCGGTATGATTTTATTGATGACAAACCAATTGTTTTTTGGCATGAAGTTGCAATAGATGATTCGTTTTTGTATTCTCCTTTGATCGATCAAGAGGCCTCTAAGATATCCGCTGATGCACGCTTACGGGCGTTGTTGTTGCCTATCCAGCAGGCGCTTGCGCTTACGCATAAGATTATTGCTGATGGGCGTGACTGTGGTAGCGTTGTATTTCCTCAAGCTAAAGTAAAACTCTTTCTTACTGCTGAAACAATGGTAAGAGCGCAACGATTAATGGACAATCAAGACAGGCATTATGCAGGAATGTCGGTTGAAGAGGTAGCGCATGAAATTATTATGCGCGACAATAACGACAAAAATCGTGATGTAGCTCCATTGCTGGTTCCTACTGGTGCAGTTATAGTTGACTCTACAGAGCTAACGTTTGAGCAGACGGTAGAAGCTTGTCAGGCTTTTATTCAACGAGGACTGCAAGATCAAGCGCCATAAATAAAAAGCCCAAGAAACACTCCTGGGCCCAAAAGAAGAGATTTTGTTTTTTATAAAATTTCTGCTGCCAATTTAGCCAGTTCGCTACGTTCTGAAATTTCCAGAAAGACACTACCAAAGAGCGATTGTTCTTTAAATTTTTCGGTAGTGACTGTGAGCCCATTACTGCTAAAGTCTAGGTAAGGTGAATCAATCTGGTAGGGGTCGCCTGCCAAAATAACCTTAGTTCCTTCGCCAGCTCTGCTCACAATAGTTTTTACCTCATGTGGCGAAAGATTTTGCACTTCATCAATAAATACAAATTGGTATGGAATTGAGCGCCCTCGCATATAAGTAATTGCTTCTAGGCTTAAAAAGCCTTGTCGTTGTAGCTGCTCAACAAACTTATTTTCGTGATGCGTTTGCCGCTCACGTTCTTGATGTGTTTGATGGTGTTCTGCGGCTGCTTTTTTACGCTTTTTTTCATTGCTGCCCATGCCTAGCATTTGCTCGGTTCCGCGCAGCATTTTGCTTGCAATAAACTCAAGGTTGTCGTGTACTGGTTGCATCCAGTAGTGTAATTTTTCTTGTACGTCTCCTGGCAAAAAGCCAATATCAGCGCCAAGAGCAATCACTGGTCTTGTGACCATAAGTTTGCGATAAGCATGCTCATATGCAGTTTTATAGAGCCCAACCAAAAGGGTTAAAAATGTTTTGCCAGTACCAGCGGGCCCCAGCAGCGTAAGTAATTTAACGCTATCATCTAAAAGCAATTCAAGCGCCATAAGTTGTTGTACATTTTTTGCGTTGAATGCTGACATCAGCGTAATAGGGGTTACTTCTTTAAAGGTTTTGTTGCCCATATGGCGATATAAACGATAATTTTGTTCATTGCTTTGGCTTTCAAGAATAACAAATTCGTTGGCAGCAAGCGCTTGATTGCCTGCTGCAGCATAGACATTTTTTGGGGTCATAAGCCGCAAATCATTTGCCGGTACGGCTGCCCTTACCCATCCTTTATATAATTTGTCATAGTTGACAGATCCCTTGGTGTAATCTTCTGCATCAAGCCCAATAGTATCAGCTTTAATCCGTACGTTGATGTCTTTACTAACCAACGTAACTTTATTACCTTCTTTGGCTAAATTAACGGCTGTTTGAATAATAGCATTGTCTTTAATTTCATGAATATCACGTTGAATCAGCGTGAATTCAATTTGCTCAGGATTTTTTAAGATGCGTAGGACGGCGCCTTCAGTATCGTGGTCTAAGGCCACGCCTTCTCCTAAGTGTCCTTTTCGACGCATTTCGTCAAATAATCTGATGCTTTGGCGAGCATTGTGCCCTTTTTCTCCTGCTTCGCGCTTGAGCGTGTCTAGCTCCTCCAGAACCATAAATGGAATGCAAACGACAACGCCATGAAACGCGAAAATAGCGTTAGGGTCGTGGATTAGAACGTTTGTATCCAAAACAAAAACGCGATTCGCGCGTAAGACGGCTCGGTGTTGTTCGGTCATGGCAAACTCCCTATTCATATGCCTTATTTATTTCAGCACTACCCTATCATGACCTGATTTATAAGTGCAAGGGTATAACGATCGTAGGCCCTCTCTTCTGGGTTGCATATTCTTTATAATTGGCATGCACTGGGTGTATTCAGAGCATACAAATCGCCTCAAATGAGCACTTTTTCTTAAAAAATACTTCTTTTTGATAAAAAAGCGACTTTTTTGGCATTTTACAATCTGGAAATAATACATTAAGTTTAATATTGTAAAATATAATGATAGAGTTTAATCTTAAGCAAAAATGGAGGCAATTATGGCAAGGAAAAATATACGTATTATAGCTATATTGGCTCTGGTACTAAGTGTTTCGTGTGCGATTAGTGCAAGCACACGGTGGCATCTATGTACTAAGATGCGCGCAGCCTTTGATCGAGTAGTAGCTCGCCTGGCTGGGGTTATCAACAAACAAGAGGGCAAGGCTGTTATTACGAAAGACAATCAACCCATTCGTCTTGAAAAAGGTATGATGCCGATGCCGGTAGAGTGCACTGCTTCGCCTCGTTCGTGGCTATGGGATGATATGTTGAATTGTGACTATCGGGTATTTGATATCGATACGGTAAGTTTCGGAATACGTGTTAAGGAATGTCGGCATGGTTTTAATCGTGAGTTGATTGGCAGCTATTTTTGGGATAAAAAAAGTGGACGGCAATTAAATTATCATGATGCTAAGGATAAAGTCCTTGTAGATAAATCGTTTGAACATCAAGACGCACAACGGGTTGCTGTGGCAGATGCTATGCAAAAAGCCAAAAGAGAAGCAGCTTTTACTGAAGCGAGAGATAAAAAAATTCATGAATTATGTTCCTCGTATGAAAGGGCTTTTAAAGAAAGACCTTCAGATGGGCATAAAATATATTTTTCTGAGCTGTCATCATCATCTCGTTACGGTAAGTAATAACTGCGAGCGATTTGTTTTAAAATAGGGGCATACATGCTGTATGCCCCTATTTTATTTATGGCCACCTTGTTATGGATATGATACACTGGCTTTCGGTTCTACATCGGCTTTTAAGCAAACGGAAAGGACGTTTCTCAATGGAAAAGCACGATCAAAAGCAAGAGTATTTACATAACTTGCGTCATTCAGCGGCACATCTTATTGCCCACGCAGTAATGGAATTATATCCTGATACGTTGTTGACGATTGGGCCTGTAACGGAAACAGGTTTTTTTTATGACTTTTTACCAACAAAAAATTTTAAAGAAGAAGATCTCCCCCTTATTGAAGCGCGGATGCATGAAATTGCAAAACGTGGTTATTTCATCACTGGGCGCCAAGTGCCAAAAGATGAAGCACGCACGTTGTATGCACATAATAAATTTAAACGTGAATTGATTGACCAGATTCCTGATGAGACTGTTGGTATTTACACCCAGGGTGATTTTTACGACTTGTGTCGTGGCGGTCACGTAGATGAGGTAGGGACAGTAAAATATTTTAAGCTCATGAGTATTTCTGGCTCATACTGGCGTGCTGATCGCAGCGGACAAGCATTGCAACGTATTTCCGGCGTTTGCTTTGCAACACAAAAAGAGCTTGATGCTCATTTGAAAATGCTTGAAGATGTACAAGCTTATGACCATCGTCGTTTAGGCAAACAGCTTGATATGTTTTCGTTTCATGAAGTGGCTCCTGGTATTCCATTTTTCCACAATAAAGGGTTGCTTGTTTATAATAAGCTAATCGATTTTTTGCGTTATTTACGTGGTAATACCTATCAAGAAATTAAAACACCACAAATTATGCATGAATCCTTGTGGCGTACATCAGGTCATTACGACAACTATCGCGAAAATATGTATTTTACCTGTGTAGAAGAGGCTAATTTTTGTGTCAAGCCAATGAACTGCCCTGGTTCTATTTTGCATTATGCAGAAAAACCACACTCATACCGTGAGCTGCCAATGCGCCTTGCTGAATTTGGTAATGTGCACCGTTTCGAGCTTTCTGGAACCCTACATGGGCTGTTTCGCGTGCGCGCTTTTACGCAAGATGATGCGCATATTTATTGCACCATTGATCAGATTGAATCAGAAATTTCGCGGCTCATGGAGTTGGTTGGTAAATTGTACGCCAAATTTGGTTTTACTGAAGTGAAACGATTTCTTTCTACTCGCCCAGAAAAATCAATGGGTAGTGATGAAGCCTGGGAAAAGGCAACTACAGCCTTGAAGAATGCCTTGGATACTAGTGGATTTGCTTATCAGGTAGAAGAGGGTGGAGGTGCTTTTTATGGTCCCAAAATTGACATGAAAATTGTTGATGCTATGGGCCGTGAATGGCAGTGTGGTACTATTCAAGTTGATTTTACACAACCAGAAAACTTTAAACTTGAGTATGTTGATTCTGACCAGTCACGCAAGCGTCCGGTAATGATCCACGTCGCACTATACGGGTCGATCGAGCGCTTCTTAGGTATTTTGCTAGAGCATACTAAAGGTGTCTTGCCATTTTGGATTACCCCAATTCAAGTACGTGTGCTGACGATTACCGATGCACAACAAGCTTATGCACTGGGTGTAGTGAAGGCGCTGAGTGAGGTTGGTATACGGGTTGAGCTTGATGAGACCGGTGATCAAATTTCAGCCAAGATTCGTCGAGCACAGGTTGAAAAGATACCGTGGATGTTGGTAATTGGTCAAAAAGAAGTTGATCAGCAAACGGTTACATTGCGTCATGGCGATGGCAAACAAGAGTTTGGGCTTGCATTAACCGATGTCGTTTCACGAGCAAAAGCTGAAGCAACATATTAATTTCTTAACAGGGGGCATTAGCCCCCTGTTAAATTTACAAGCTATTCTAAGAGCCGTCTCATGCTTTCGCTTGTAGCATAATCAATAGGTTTCTTTTCATCGTCATCAGTAATTTCTTTTGATGCAGAATTACTTTTTAGCATCAGCTCTACTACAGATTCCAGCCCGGCGATAACGGCAAGGTGTAGAGCTGTTTTACCAAGTATGGAGGGGGTTTGTAGACTGTGATCTGTTTTCTTTACTATAAGCAGGTTAATAATTTTGATGAAATCGCTTTTTTCTTTTTCTGTGTTATAGCTACATTTTTCTATATACCTGATCAGTGCAGAGATTAGTGGGGTTGCGATTGATTTATCATACAGGTTAACATTAGCACCTTTTTTTATAAGATAATTAACAACATCAAAGTGTGCATTTTCTGCTGCCCAATGTAACGCACTGCGCTGTAAACTGCCCCCTTGAGCATTAATATTGGCAGGGCTTTTTTCTAGCAAAATTGTTACCACAGAAAGATGTCCATGCTTTGCCGCTTTATGTAGTGCTGTTAACCCATCATTATCTTTACATTCAACGTTAATGCCCGGTATATCTAGCAATCTGTTGACGGTAGCAACACAGCCGGTTTCTGCGGCAATTACAAGAATAGGAGTGCCTTTTTTTCTGTAGACATTAATATCGCCAAGAGTTGTTAATGTTTGTGGGCCTAAGACCAACTCGTCTGTGTCAGCTGTTCGCAAAAGATATTCTTCAGCTATAATTTTTTTATCCAGAGGCTCAATCTGCTTGCTACGTCGTTCAGCGATTGAGAGAGCTTTTTCTTTAGTTGTTAGAGCTAGCGCTGAAATTATTGGTGGCTTACTGCTACAATTACCTATCTGGAGAAAGGTTTCAATAGATAAAAGAGTGAGTATTAAAATATGTTGGCGTAAAAAAGTCACTATCCCAATCTCCTTTTTTTAATTAGCTTTAGAAAAACTTGGGATAGTATACGAGAAATATTATTATCAGAAAAGATTATTGGATTATACTGGAATTAATAATCTTCGATATCTATGCAGCCCAGTAAAGCGCAGTAAAGAGCTATTTCGGTATAAGAAGAGTCTGCAGGAATTTCATCTCTTGCTCGTATAGGGCTGGCTACTTTTGCAGCAACAGATTGTGGGCTCGGGGCTGGTGAAACAAGGAGGGCTCCGCACTTGCATGTTGTTTTTCCTCTTCTTAACAAGAGATCTAGGCAACGTGCATGTGCTTTATGTATTTCTTTATTTAAATGAGTTGGTTGGTGAATGACTTTTGCCAAGCGCTTATCTTCTAAAACTTCATAGAGATTTGTAGTACAGAGGTAGCAGGTTTCTGCTTTTTCTGGGATAGAACGTAGTCTTGCAGGAAAAAGTGGCGAGATTGCGTTAGATAAGATAAAAAATAATACTAATTGGTAGTGTTTCTGCATAGATGCTCATCGTAAATAAGATACATTAAAAAATATAAATCGGATGAGCACTATAGCTGAAATAAGAAAAAATACAAGTATATGCGTTTGATAGAAAAAGCCCCTGGGTCTAATCAGGGGCTTTTTCTATCAAACGCATATCTATTTCTTCCCTTTAATGCGACGGCAGCAACGAGTCCAACAGTTTGATCGGGTGTCATTGCAAGGGCTTTCTGCGACAACGTGCAGCTCTTGAAGAATTCCTAGCACGTCTCCGTATATTGTAGGGGCGGTCTCATGTTGGTGTTGCATAGTGCGCCTTTTTTTTCTTTGATCTCCTGCATTGTCATCAAACGGAAGCAATGGTTGATTGCGTCTTCGTGTTGCAGCATCCACTGAAATCATGGGGAGGAGTGCAAGCGCAAAAGCAAAAAATATTGTTTTTATAGTAAGCATAAAAATTCTTTCAGCAAAATATGGTATGGGATAGAACATACTTCTGGTTGGAATATACACGGAATTATGCGATGTGCAATTATTTTGATTGGCGAGATGAAAAAGAAAAGATGGGCATGAGAATCAATTTCATGCCCATCTTAGTCTTGGTGTTTACAAATTATTTCTTAACACTAACTGGTGTTGTTGGTGAGGCGGCTGCGCCTAGGAGCTGGTTGAAATAAAGTGTTATCGCGTTGTTCTTGTATTTTTTTGCTATGGTGAGTGGCGTTTTGCCTTGAACAGTATTGTTCCACGTTGTAGGGCTTGCTTCAACTAACGCTTGTGCCACTTGAACGTTATTGTTATAACGAGCTGCGTACATAAGTGCTGTGTATTTTTCTTTTGAAAATTGATTGATTTCATATGTGAAGCTTTCTCTATCAACTGTTTCTGATATTTGACCGAGCAACCAATTTATCATTTCAGGGCTGCCATAACGAGCAGCCATCATTAATGGAGTGATGCCGGTTTCATCAAAATCGGTGATTGCATCTGCTCCAAAAGTAAGCAAGGTTTCTGCTATATCTATGTAATCATATTTGATAGCCAAGCACAGCGTGTTTTGTAGGACAGATTGGTTAAAGGATTCATCTCGTATGGTCATTAATTTAACTATTTTTATGGTATCTCTGGCTTCTACAGATTTTTTAAGTTCTGCCGCTAAGTTGATAGGTTTTGCAGTAGCCCATTGAGTAAG
Source organism: uncultured bacterium (assembly GCA_903825355.1). Classification (GTDB taxonomy): domain Bacteria; phylum Babelota; class Babeliae; order Babelales; family RVW-14; genus CAIKAH01. Next base: position 11,613 of record CAIKAH010000018.1, read on the forward strand.
AGCTAATGCCCGTACCGGGGTGCTGCTAGAAGGACTTTCAAGTGCTAATAATTGTGCTTCTTGTGCAGAGGTGGTGACTTTATACCTTCGTTTTAAGAGGTGTTCTATAACCTTTACCTCTTCATTAAAAGCATCACCTAGGGAATTTAATTTTGTAGTAATATCAGTAAGTGTTGCTCGCTCATCTTCTGTTATTGTTGTTATAGTTCTCTGTAGTATGCTACTAATTACTACTTGTTCTTGCTCTGAAAGGTTTATGATCTCAGGATCAGTATTAAGTAATTGTTGAAGTAAGTTTTGTTGTGACCGTGTTAGAGTCTGTGGAGGGGATTTTTCAACTAGTTGCTTACATACACAACAAGCGGCGTCATCTGTTGGTTTGTATTTTTTTGCATCCAAGAAGTTTTGCCAGCATGTTGTATGGATTAAATGAGGACCTCCCTCTGCTTCTGGGTGAAGCCAGGTAACAGCTGTACTTTCTTTTGCTGTGCCGGGAATGCTGAACCCAAAAAACTTTGTTTTTTGCCCTGCTGTTTCGGCTTGTTCAATCTCATGCAGACAAACAACACATGTATTGGTTATCATATCCGTTTTTGCGGCGGCAGCAGCGCTTTGTGTTGCTGCTATCTCTTGCCTTCTTCTTTCTGCACGTGCTGTTCTGGTCGCTGCTATCTCTTCAGGTGATCTGTGTGGCTTTTGATGCATCCCTATCGTAGATAGATCATCGCGTAAGCTTAAGCCAGCAAATAAACTACTATCCGACTCTTTACCATTCATAGTGCTTGAGAAATTGTTAGTAGATAGACTTTGAGCCAGGGCGCTAATGGGGGCAGCAAGTGGTGGTAATTTTACTTTACCTGAATGTGATGATACATCAAAATTTTGATGTGCGCTTACTGGTGTATTGCTAGGTAAGACAAGTGCCAATTTGCTAAACGCTTTTGTTGATTCATGAATAAGAGTATTAGAGGTTGGTTTTGGCCCTTCAGGTGTTGTTGTAGCACTAACTGGTTTTGTTGGTGTTGGATGTAAGGTGATAGGAGAAGAGTAATTTGCATTCAAAGTAATTTCTGGTGATTCGCAAACAGTGTTTCTAGTAGGTGAAAACTTAGGATATGGGACTAATGAAACGAGAGAGGATATTTTTTGGTCTTTCTCTGCGATGGTGGCAGAAAATGGAACGGCTGAGGATACGTCTGGTGATTGGTAAGAGGGAGCGGTGCATGCGGGGGTGCTAAATGCTTCGAACGATAGGACTGTGTATTCTCCTGAGTCATCTTCATCAAAGCTTTGTGGCGAGTAAAGTGCAGAATCGTCATTGCTGGTGGCTACCGTCTTTGGACTAACAAATGGAACAGATGATGCTTCAATTACTCTTGAGCCTGGTGTGAAAGCAGGATTTGTGAAAATAGAAAATTGTACAGCATGTGCTAATCTGGAATGCGCACGAAGGCTTTTTGCTGGTGAACCACTACCATGCGAAGGGGTAGTTTCTCTTGTCATGTCAGACATAGGGCTCCAGACCGCAGAAAGTTCTTCTGGTGATGCGATTGGTGGACGATGTACTGGTGGGAGTTTGTAAGTACCTGAACCATCTCCTCTAATTCTACCACTTACGCTTGTGTTAGAGGTGTTGGTGCTCAGTGCAGAGGCGGGCCGTGATGCTATTGTTCCTTGAGCTGAGGCTGGTCTTGAGTAGAGTGTTTGATTGGTAGGAGAGGTATCCCTTTTTGCTGCGGTTATTAATGATGCATTTTTTACGTGTTCAATTTCTGCTAATTCTGCTTCTAATGCCATTCGTTGACGCTTTTCTTTTTCTGCACGTGCTGCACGAATACGTTGCGTCTCTGCCTGAGCTGCTTCTAGCGAACCTTGAGTAGGGCGACTTTTTTCAGCCGCAAGAAGAGGCGATTGCGTAGCGAACAGTAGGGTAATTGCTACGAATAAAAATAGATGGTTTTTCATAATAATCTCCAAGTAATAAAATGCAATGATTGCAGCTATTAAAAATTACTAACTGTAAAATAATGTTGCTTTTCCCTCCAAATTGCAAGCGGCGCGCAGAAAAACATTTTTTTCTGCTAAAAAGAGTACTTGGTAGGTAAATTCCCCCAGTTGTTGCAAAAAAAACACCTGGCAGGGTAGGGTAACCAAAGAATAAGGTAGAAAAAATGATCTAGGGGAAGGGGTATTTATGAAAATTGTTCAGTTTTTACTAGTACTTGGTATGTGCTATAGTGCCTTACCGCTTTGCGGGAGTGGTTTCCCTAAGGCAGGGAGTTTTGACGAACCCTCTGTCGGGTACTGCATAGATGAAATACCCGCCTCTTCATGCTGCTTGCGCACTGGCGAGCGTTGTGCCCGTTTTTTGAGGCGCCCTGCGGTGCGCTGTGCACTACGGTGCTGCTGCATCAGCACTATATTTCTAGTAGGTTTTTTTCTCCATGTTGATTTACTCAATCTTATGAATACTAATATTGACTCGTATAATAATTTGATGACGTTTTTATGGCCGGATGCCAACGAAGAAAAGGAAGTGGCCTTTGATTCTGAGCAGCTTACTGTTGATCCTTCCTCCTCTGTGGCCAGTCAAAAAACTGATGACCAATGGGTTATTTTATTGCTCCGTGCCCAATTTCCTGACATATGCGATGACTTACAGATTCGTGAGGGGGAGCCTATCCCTGAGCGAGCAAAAGCGATGTTTCGCTTTTTTACTAGTAAGCCTAAACCTCAGGCAAGTGGCCGTGGCTGTCAAGAAGATGAATCAGCCAAGCGTGCTCGGCTAGCTGATAGTATTCAGCAGAGAAGTTGGAGTAATTTAAGAGCTTTTAGTGCGACCTTTGCATTACCATAAAAGTTCATAAATGTTGGAAAAAGGCGCACCGTATTTCTCTGCTAAAGCTTTTGCCAGATTGATTGGATGTGTGAGATTACATTCATCCATCATGAGTTTTGATGGCAGTATGGGGTTAGCTCCTGCAGCAAGAACTGTTTTAACGCACTCCTCACAACCTGTTTTTATTGCCGTTTGTAAGGCACATTGGCGCTGTTTATGTCGGCATGGGCTGCAGTAATCATTGGTGGCTTTTTTTGCAGACGGCAGCGAGCACCAATAACCAAGGTTGGTATGATCATGCATACGAATCGCATCATCGATTCGATCAGCATCAGCTGAGAAAATAAGCTGGCGTGCTATGCTGTGTGCGGGGAATGGTAATTGGCATGCAGCGGTGTAAGCGCTTGTAGTTGTGCGGCCTTCTATGGTGGTGTAACTATGAACATCTGCCCCTTCTGCAAGCAGTATGCGGAGCATCGCCGTTAAGAGGTTTGTGTCATCTTCTTCAATTATGTTGATGGGGTAATTAGCTCGATCTACGAGTAAAAGTGTGACCAGTTGGATGGGGAATAAAGGGATTTGCGTTCCATTTTTAAGTGTAACGGGGTAGCTTGTATTGATCTGTTGGGCGATATTAAATGATTTTTGCGCTGACGCATTGTTTATTTGTGTGTAAAAAGAGCCGAGGTCACGGTTCAGTATCGCAACCATGATTTGGTCAGTTAAGCAATCTGGCACCGGTTCATTAGAGGCCTCTGGACTGTGGTTTACTCTACCGGTAATGCTTAACTCATCGTCTTCGCCAGCCATACTTTCTGAATCGATTGAACCAAAAAAATCAGTAGAAGCTGTTCTCGTTCTTCTGTGGCAAGCAAAAGCCGATGGGCTTGTAGCTATAGATGCTGTATGCAGGATAATAAATGCCATCGCTAGCAATAATTTATTCATAAAAAAGTAACCCTTTTAAAATGCGTCAAAATAACGATTTTATCGTTTTATCAGCTTTTCAGGGAATAGCAATCAAAGTTTTAATACAAACAAGAGTTCCCTCCCTGCCTTAGTTACCAAAAACGTTATTTTTCTCTAAAATTGCTATATTTACCGGTTTGTTTGACCTGGAGCGTAGGGTGCTTATAGTGATAATTAAGACACTAAATATTGCCAAAAATTATACTTAAAACGTTTGTAGGGGTGCTTTATGAATATTAAAACCGTTTCATCGTTAAATACTCATCAAAACCCAGTCGCAGAGCCTATGCAATCAGTAGTGGTTGTATGCGATGTGGCTAACTATCAAGCGTTGGCAGCTGTTTCTGCTTATTTACATTCAGCTAATTTGCTTGTCGAGGCTAATGTGCAGGTGGTTCCCCCCGCGGTTTACGATAATCAAAAAATTCAAGAGATACTAGCCGCTGATCAGGCTGCTGGAAGGATTGGGTTTGTCATGGTGAAAGATGACAAAGCCTGTCGCCACTATTTTAAAACAGCTGAACAGGCTGATTTCTCAATTCACATTACGCCACTGTAATAAGTGCTTTAAGCCCTGGTAGGTCGTGCCAGGGCTCATTACTCGCTATAAATGCCAATGTCGCCCCTCCCCCTGTTGAAACAAATGATACTTTTTCAGCTACCCCACATTGGGCTGCTGCCGCCCCACAATCGCCCCCACCAATAACAGTAAATCCTGCATTATTCCCAATGATTGCTAGCATTGCGTTAGTTCCTGCCTGCCCTGCCTTTTCTTCATATTTCCCCATGGTACCATTGGCAAAGATGGTTTGTGCTTTTGCTAGGCAGGGGGTAAAAAGAGCAATGGTCTGGGGACCGATGTCAATAGGATAAGAAACGGATTTCGCTCCTCCTGAGCTAGTCGAAATACAGGGCTTGAGTCCTGAACGACGCCCTGTTAGGGGTGGGAGAGCGGGGGCTGATTTTAGGTAATCAACTGGTTTGAGTAGGCTAACGCCTTTTTCTCTGGCCAGCTTTGGCAGGTCTGGAGCACTGCTTTCTAGATCAAGTCCTAAGAGCCCGCCCAGTAGTACCTGTGTTACTCGCGCGGTAGGGGGAGCAGTTATTAGCTGCTCAATCAGTGGTAGCTTGGTAGCAATTTTATTGCCGCCAATAAGAGCTACAAATGGTTTTCCCGGTGCTTTACGCAAGGCGGTGAGGGCTTTTATCTCTTGGGCAATGCAGTATCCATAAAAGCGCTTTTCTCGGGGAAAGTAGAGGGGTAGAAGGGCAATAGAGGCATCGCTGCGGTGCAATGTCCCAAAAGCGTCGTTGACGTACACATCAGCTAGGGTGGCTAGTTCGGCAGCAAAGGTAGTACTTGGCTCCTGCTCTCCCTTAAAAAAGCGTAGGTTCTCGAGGAGAATAAGGCTATCGCCTCTTGCGATCAATGCTCTTGCATGTGCAGGAGAGGTGGCAAAGCTAACGGTAAAATGGTTTTTTTTAAGCCAGGGGAGAAGGTGCTTGGTGGATAGTGCCTCGTCTGGTTGGGATGGGTCTGGTTTGCCTAAATGGGTAGCAATTACCACGCAGGCTGCGTTTTGGACCAGCAGCCTCAATGTTGGTACCAGTGCTTGGAGCCGGTGGTCGTCGACAATCGAGGCTCCTGCTAGAGCTAATGGTACGTTTAAATCGGCCCGTAAAAAGACCCTTTTGTGGGCAATTACCGCAGGGGTTACGAGAAGTTTTTCCATTTTTTATCCTTTAGGAACTATTTGTATGCTGGTAGCCATATTATTTTGGTTAAAAAGTACCTTTTTTTGAGCGTCAAAGTCATCTTTTTGCTTATTTTGTTACGAGAAATAAACCCGTTTGACTGTTTGGAATTTAAAAACTATGATTAGGTTGTGTTAATAGCAATTTGTATTTTGGCGTTTGATTGAAGGTGTTGTAATGCAGATTAAAAATCACGTATTTACCGTAGTGCTTAGCGCGTTGCTTGTTACGAGCGTACACGCGGTGCCTCGTGGCGTGCGCGAAGTAACTGCTGCTGGTTTAACTGCTGTGGCTGCTTTGACGTGGATAGCTTCTACGGTACCTGGCCAGGATACTAACGGGCTACGTGTACTTGCGTTGGCTGAATTAGCTGGTGCTGCCTGTCTGGCTCATGAGCGTTTGGTTAGTTTGGTAAAAAGCATTAAAGCATTTGCTGATGACCTACTGGCAGAAAAAGCAGCGAGGCATCAAGATTATGAGACACTTGGGCTACATAACAATGAGCCTGATTATAAGGTTGTTAAGAGAAGATATTATCGTTTGGTAAGACAATTGCATCCTGATAAGAATCAGGGAAATGCAGCTGCTACTGCACAGACTCAAAAAATTAATCAAGCTTATGAAGTATTAAAAAAAGCATATCCAGAACTGGCTACTGATGGAGGAGAAACAGAGTAAATAGAATAATTCAATAGAATAAAGGTTTAAGTGAAAAATATTAGTGAAGCGGCAAGGTGCCGTTAGTTTGAAATGAAGTGAATAGTAATTCTAAATGGAGGTTATACCATGGAATTCAAGAATAAACTCGTTGTTGTTGCATTGTCTGCAGCATTGTTAAGCGCATCAACTACTTTTGCTGCAGAGCAAAGAGCTATCATCAATGTTGCTCAGCCACAACCTGCTGGTCCAACGATGATGCAAAAAGCAAAAGCTAAAGTATCAGCTGCATGGGCGGCTATGCCAACGGTTACTGAGCGTACAGTTCGTAGAACCGGTGCAGTGGCTTTAACTGCAGGTGCTCTTGTTCATGCTATTGCATCAACTATCCCAGGCAAAGATGCTAATGCATTGCAAGCTATTGCTGCTACTGAATTCGCTGTTGCTGCGGGCTTGGCGCATGAAGATACAACTGCTGCCCTTGGTTGGGTGAAAACAGCTCTTCTTAAGCTTAAAGCACGTATTATGAATTACCCTTTGCTTGATAACACAGCGGCTGCTGGTGGACAACCAGTTGGCCAAGTGCCAGTAGATCAAGCGGCTATAGATAGAGAAGAGGCAACCCGTGTTGCTCGTAATGCGGATATCCCTGCAATGCTTGATCGCGATGAGGCTGATAGAGCAGTGCGCGTAGAAGCACCTGCAGTAATTATTCTGCCAGACGCGGCCCGTGTTATTCATTCTGAAGTTATTGCTGACTCTGATTCAGAAGCATTAGTTGCAAAGTGGGAAAGAACGACAGGTGCTAAGCGTGGACGTAAACCTGCTGATAGCAAGACTCCTGCTCGTCGTAATCCAAGCCGCGCTGCTAAGAAGTAATTTAAGCAACGCTGCAATAACAAAGTGAAAACAAAGGATGTGTAATGACTTTACTGACATTTTTTTCACTCGTGTTATTTGCTCTTTTTCCTGCCGTGTATGCAGAAGAGACTGTTGCGCAACCTCAAGAGGAAGTGCCAGTAGCTGAGCAAAACGCGACAGTAGAAGAGCAAGATCAAGATCAAGAACTAGAAGATTTATTAAGATCTTTGGAGACTGAAGTTGATCAAGAAAACGAATAAATAAGTCGCGACAAAAGGGCCCGCTGTAATGGTAGGCCCTTTTGTACTACTAAGCATATGGAGATTATTATGATGAAAAAATTAATAGCCTTTTTAGTAACGGGCATTATTGCTGTTGCCTCGGTGCATGCTGCTGGGCGTGTTCCAACGCATAAGTTGCCAGATGGTCGCGAAGTATATACGACCCCTTCTGGCCAGCTTCGGTATGTACTTACTGGAATACAAATTTCTCGAGATGAGAAGCTTGAGCTTATTCCTCTAGATCAGGCAATCGTTCCTCAGATTGTAGTTCATTCAGAAGTAGTGGCAGATCCGGAACCAGAGCCGGCGGTAGCGCCACAACTTGCACCAGAAAACAATGTTGCTCTAGCACCTGCGGGAGAGCAACAACAAGCTGTTCCAGCTCGGCTGTCATTTATTGATTTTGTAACATCAACTGCGCTTGGTAAAGCAATAGCGGCATTTTCAGGGTTACATGGTGTTGTTATGTTGATTCATGCAATGCAAGGTAATGCGGCAGCTGCTCAGTATTTCTGGATGCAAATGGCAGCTACAGCAGGTGCTTATTTTGCTTACTCTACTGGCATGGTTAGAAATGCACCAGTACAACGTCTAGCTGAAGTTCCAGCGGTTGTTCCTGCAGCAGCTCAAGCTGATGTAGAAGCTGCTGTGTTGCCTGGCGCAGAAGATAAGTAGGTTTGTTGAAGAAACTTAGAAAAATTATTACATGGAGATTATCATGGTTAAAAAAATAGTAATTGCGTTTGTTCTTAGCATCATCACAATCGCTGCCGTTAATGCCGCAGCGCCAGCACCAAAGAGCTGGGGCGATACGTGCAAAGAAGTAAAAGATACCGTAGTCAAAGGCGCTACCTACATTAAAACCAATCCAAAAATATGCCTTGCAGGAGCAGTAGCTCTTGTTGCTGGGATTGATGCCGTACCCCATATTGCTGGCAACTTGATTATAGCACCATTTCAGGCCCTTGGCCTTGGCTCTCCAAGTGCTGAAGACCAGTCAACTGCTAAAGTGATCACGGCGATGTATGCTGGCCTTGCTTGGTATTATTGGCCGCAGCTGAAGCAAGCCTATGCCCGGTTCCAGGGTATGGCTGCTCAGTAAAAATAAGTAATTAAGTGTATTTTTATGAAAAGCCCGTACGCATAGTACGGGCTTTTCTGATTGTCAATTGTTGGGCAGTGGGGGCGTTTTACACCGCGCCAGCTTCCGATTAAGATGAATGCATAGGTTAAAGATTACACTTTCCCCAGCGCACTCTTGAATGGAGGCTTGCTATGAGTATTTTTCGCTATATCCGTATTTTCTTAATCGTTACTGTTATGGGTTCTCTTGGTGCAGCTGCTCCAGATTGTTTGGCTTCTCCAGAGAAACAAGGAGCTCCTGAAGAGCCTGCTGTATTTTATGTCCCGATGAAGGCCGGGCGCCATGCTCATGCAGCTCCTGTGAAGCATTTTAAAAAAAGCCCTATGGATCCGATAGAAAAAGAAACTGATGCTATGCGCAAGGCAATAATCCATATGGAAGTGAAAAAGAGGTATCAAAAAATGCTTAATACAATTGAAGCAGAAGAAAAGAAAGAAGCAGAAGAACAGAAGAAGAAAAATAAATCGTTCGTTGCTGCGTTTAGAGACAAAGCAGAAAAAGAAGCCAAAGACTTGGTTTACACCGGTGTTCGATGGACAGCTGCTTTGATTGCTTTAAATATTATAGCAAGTAGTGGCTGGATAGTTGAAGGTGCAGGCAAGTTAGTATTTTACGGCGCAGAAAACGCGGTGAGTGTGGGAGATAAATTTTTGGGTGGCCTGCTGCGTGCTGGTTCACAACGGCCTACCGCAACCGGTTGGTTATTTTCCCTAGCTGACCATGGAGTGTACCGTCCGGTAAAATATTTACTCAGACCAGTTTTTTAATCAGCAATAACTTCTCTTCATCATAATACAAAAAAGCCTCGGCATTCGCTGGGGCTTTTTTGTTAGCTATTTCTAAGTACTTCAACCACATGCAGTGATTTGAGGTTGCGCAGTGGTAGCCACGTAGCGATTAAGCCCAGCAGAAGGGTAGTGACAAATACCACTAAAAAAATAGACCAATCAAGCCGTGCCGGCAGGTACGAAACATAGTAAACATCGGGCAATGGAATGCGCCAGTGGTGCTGTAGAAGGTATCCAATGATAGCTGCGATGCCCAGCCCAAGGAGTGAGGCAGTTGTGGTAATAAGCATTCCCATCCACAAAAATATTTTGCCAATAGCAAAGGGCTGCATACCAAGTGCTTTGAAGAGCGCAATATCGCGCCGCTTGTGCTGAATTTGCATAAAGAGCAATGAAATCATGTTCATACAGGCTACCAGTGTAACCAGTGCAAGCACAAAAAACATAACATATTTTTCAAGTTTCAGTGAAGCAACTAAGGCAGGGTATTGCTCTTGCCAGCGCATAATCGTTAATTGAGGCATCCTTTTTTTGAACTGCTTACAGCAGCGTATTTCCGTTGCTTCATCATGCTTGCGAAGCGCAACCGCTACTTGCTCAACCCCTTCATCATTAAACCACTGATCAAGTGTTTCATGATGAATAAAAGCCATATTGCTATCGTATTCTTCGAGCCCAACATTAAAAAAACCGCTTATGGTTGCTGTGCGTTTAACGAGCTTAAGCTGTTTTTTTGTCCGTGGTTTGGGAATGAGCACGTTGCACTCATCTCCAATACTTAAGTGCAGATGCTGGGCAAGTTTGTAACCAACAAGGAGTTGTTCTGGTTTGAGTAGATCAATAAAATGAGCGCCCTTAGGTTTAGTGATCTTTTCCGGAAGAGAGCTTACTTGTGCTTCATCTGCTGGGGTGATGCCTCGAACCATAACAACCGTATGGCTTTCATCATGATCAATGATCACCTGCTTTATGCTTGAACCGCTCATCCCCGCAATATCATTACCAAAATCTTTCATGAGCGCGGCTTTAATGCTAGCCTCTTCAAGGCGGCGACCTGGTGCGCTAATAGTAATGGGTGCATTGATACCACGGATTTTTTCGCTGATTACGGTTTCAAAGCCATGAGTGATAATAAGGGTAAGCATAAGCGCGCATGTGCCAATCATAATGCCCATAAAACACATACGAATCATGTGTTTTATGCTAGCATTATTGTGTGTGTGCATTACATAGCGCCAAGCTAAATGAAAAGAAAGTGACTTCATAAATTTAGTATTTTTTTTGATTAAACTGAGAAACACTGGTACAACTTACCATTGCTTAGCGTGTGGCGTCCAGCCAAATTAAAATTAGTTGATGAAAGAGATGATCATGAAACAAAATAGTCTGTTGTGGCAAGTAGGGATATTGATTTCTATGGTCCTTTTTCCAGGGTGTATGAAATACTACGATGTCTCGGAAAAAGAGTTTCCGCAGGCAGAAAAAGAGCCCGATCACCGTGAAGTAAGGCACGCGTATAAACGAACAAAAAAAGTGTATGATCAATTTGAGACCAAGGCAATTTTTGATGCCTTGTGGCTTTCTGATGACGTGCGTACAGCGTATGTGCAGATGTATGCTAAAAAGCGTGGTCTTTCTGCCGAGGCCAAAGAAGAATTATTAAAGCGTCAGCTTGAAGAAAACAAGCACTGGGTAGCATTTTACGTGCTTGCAGATATTCGTGATCAAGGAGCTGGTCGTTTGGGCGATGCACATACCGCTTGGACCATGTTTGCTTCAGTCGATAAAAGTCATGTGCCGGTAGAAAGTATTAAAGAATATGATCTTGAGCCTGAATATCAGCTTTTATTTGGCTCTGTTGGTATGAATTTTAAGACCTGTTACTTGGTAAAATGTCCATTGCAAGCTGAACTAGCTAATCAAATTGGCCACCAGCAATTTAAGCACCTAGCGTTAACGGTTAATTCGACCAAGCATAAGGTTGTGCTGGAATGGCGGCCTGAGCAGCTGAAGGCTCATAAAAACTTAATCAGTGATGAAGATTTTTATTGGGGTGATTAATGAATATTGCTATTGGCGCTGATCATCGTGGCTTTACCCTCAAACAGGCTATTATCAAGCATTTTAAAGACCATACCTTTGATGATAAAGGCGCTCACTCAGTTGAGCGCTCCGACTATCCAGCCTACGCTGCGGCGGTTACTCAGGAAGTGGCTCAGAAGCGTGCCCATGCCGGCATTTTATTGTGCGGTTCAGGCATTGGTATGTCGATTGCGGCTAATCGCATTAAAGGTATTTATGCCGGGTTGTGCTGGAGCCCGGCGATAGCTACCGTGGCTAAAGAAAATGACGGGATTAATGTACTCGTGCTGCCTGCCAATTTTTTAACGACAGAAGAGGCTTTTAGTATCATCGATGCTTGGCTAGGGGCTCGCTTTAAGGGAGGGAGGCATCAAGAACGATTGTCTGCACTTGATGTGTTAAATAATTAGATATTTATTCTTTTGTTATTCCCTTTGATTGATAAATCGGCAATATATTCGTTATGGTTGGACCCATGCACGGGATAGTACCTGTGTAGCACAGCAGCAATCAAAGTGGGGTAAGTCTTATGAATAATATAAAATCATTGTTCGGAATATTAGTTATATTTTCTATGATGGTAGGTTCAGTAAAAGCAACTAGTGGTAAGATTGCAAAAGGGCCAGCTGCTCGGGGAGTAAAACGCTCAGGGACGGATATTTCAGAAGATACACCGCTAGGCGATTCTAGAATGAAAGATGATTGTATAGATGATGATAGTGTATCGGATGCTCATAGCGCAAGTCTAAAAAAAATAAAAAAGCATCAAGCTTTGGGTATTTCATGCGATCAAAGTCGCCTGCGAGAGATAGCAGAAAAGCAGGGGTTTGGCTATAAGACAGCAAATCTTCAAGAGCTTCAGCGCGTGTGTGCAGCATTTAATCCTAAGTCTATTGGTTCAATACAGATAGCAGTGCCTGCTTTTCTTGGCATTCCATCAAACAAAATACAAGAAAAATTATTGATGGTAGGTTTTGATTGTAGTGCTCAGTGGTCAGGAGTTGTGGAAACGATTACTGACAAGCAAAAAGTTTTTGAGGACAAACAATTTCCCGCAACCTTTTTAGCTGCCCGTAGTGATTTTAATCAAGCATTGAATGATGCATGGAAAAAATTTGTATTACTTCCCGATCAGGGTTTAGATGATTTTTTTGTGGGCGTAGTAGGACTTGATGCGTTACTTGCGGATGTAGCTAGTCGCGGCAACCGGTTGATGGTTCGCAGTACCGGAAAAGAAGATACTAGAGAGTTAGCAAACGCTGGAGGCAATACAAGCGTGTCAAACGTAGAACCAACACCAGCGGCAGTATTAGCGGCAATACGTGAAGTTGTTGAATCATATTTTGGTATGAAATCACTAACACAACGCTTAGGGCTTGGTGATGCCTCGTTATTCTCGGCAGAAGCATTTACGCCAGTATTGATACAAGAAATGGTTGGGGAAAAGTCGAGTGATAAGAAGCCTCTTCGTTGCGGGGTAATGTTTACGGAAGAGCCTGAGGGCGCGATAAAATCAGCAGGTGATGAACCTGTTGCCCACATCCAAAAAACCACTGGAATCACGCTTATTCAAGCTGCATATGGTCATAATGAAGGAGTGGTAAATAGTTTAATTCCAGTTGATACGTATTACATAATGCCTGGCGAAAATCCGGCTATCTATCCAGTGATACGAGCAAAAAAGTCACGTTTAGTGCCAGCAGCTAATGGTAGCTCAGCATTAACAACCGTTAAAAATGAAAAATCATTGGTATTGACGCGGGCGCTCTCCGATCAGCAGTTACACACGTTGAAAATGTTTGCAGATTGTCTTGAGTCATATTATGGATATCCAATGGATGTGGAATTTGTGATTAAAGATAATACTATTTTTATTGTACAAGCTCGGCCTGTTGTGCATAAAGAAGGGTTGCCTGCGCCTTCGTACCTGCGTGAAGGGATGCCAGGTATCGTATTTAATGGTTCAACAATTAGTGCAGCTGGTGGTAGTGTTCGCATGATTAATACTGCAGATGAAATGCTAGTTGCTCCAACAATAGGGGTTGCGTTAAATACGTATTTAACACCAGCTTTTAAGCGTGAAAAGATAAAAGCAGTATTGGTGGGTGCAATGGCACCAAGTACTTCACATGAGGCGACGACGTTTCGCAATGAAGGGATTCCTGTTTTGTACATTCCAGCATGGGATCAACTAGTTGAAAATCTGTATAAGGCTAATCAGCTACTAGTCAGTCCTCAGCAGAATATGATTTTAGCTACACGAGAGACTGTCGCAGGAGATATTCTTTCTGGTTGGAATAGTTACCCAATTCCGCAAGCGCTATCAGTTCTTCCTGCACTGCTAGGCTCATTGAAAACAGCCTCTGGCAGAATGCCATTAGCAGATATTAAGACAATCCCAGCTAAAAAAAATCCAAAGAAATGGTCTAGTCTTTTGTCTGCTATGAAAACAGGGGTGCATGAAGATGTTATTGCTGCCACAGCACAATTTTTTGCTCAGTTTAAGCAGGCTATAGAAAAAAATAATCCTCATAAAACACTGCAAGCGGATATTGTTGCTTTACTCAATGGGGCTAAAGTTTTATGCCAACACATTGTGGCAAACGTTGGCTATGCGGTAGGAGATCCTCAGTATCTCCGCCGGTTGATGCCAATAAAAATGCTTGAAACACTTGTGTATCAACAGATTGATGCTGTTCAAGTATTTAAGCCACTTTCGCTAGCAATGATGGGTAAAATATTGAAGGATGAGGCAACTATCAATGCTGGCGGCAGAATCGTTTCAAGCCATCCAGGGCGAAAAGATGCTGTTGCAAGCGCCAAAAAAGTAGTTGATCCACTACCTCACCACATGCCTGCTACCTTTGAGTCGACACAACTACATGATTATTATGTACAGTTGCGCAAGCTTGATAATAATATTTTTGTTGAAGCGGTCCGTGATGATTGGGACTGGCTGCTTGCGCAGGCTGCGAGCAATAAAAATTGGATGGGTGGTATTGTTACGTTGGTAAACAAATTACAAGATGTTTTGCTATTGCCAACGTGGTTGCATGGTGATTTTGCTATTACCATGCGTGATGAGGTTGCACAGAACCCTGCAAATATTATGGCTGCTCTCATGAAATGGCATGCAGCGTACGATGTTGATGAAGGATTTTTAGCCGTTTTACTTGAAAAATACAACATTATTAGGGGTATAAATAGTAGCATCTTTGCCGATGCTACTCGCTGCCATGCCGCATGGAGATTATTTAATAAACAGCTGCTCGATTATTTTGCTGGACCAGATTTTGCAACAGCGTTTCAGGCTGCTGGGGCATATGGTCATCAGGCGGCAATAAAAGTGCTGCGTGAGCTAATTACCTTATTTGATGAAGCGATAAAAGGAGTTAAGGGAAATGCTGCTATGCCAGATGGAGATAAACTATCCTTGTTTCAAGCTATGCTGAAGGAAAATTTTAAGTTGTTACAAAATGTGGCATCATTGGTACCAGAAGGTCGACGACCTAAACGTTTCGAAATAGCTGAAGATCCGTTAAGAGCTTTAGCGACAAGAAGAGAAAAATATTTTTCTCTTATGACGAAAATTATTAACAAAGACGCTTTTACAGCAGAAGATCTGTTGCCTACTCCAGGTCTTTCAGTAATTATTTTTGCTATGGGGAGTGGGCATGATTGGGTAGGTGATATAGAGCCTAAACAAGAGCCTACAAGTGGGGAAGATATTTTTAGTGTTATGCATCAGTCTCTTCTTAACTGTTGCGGGATTTTAACTGTTACTAAAGGGCAAAAAATTATCAAGCCAGATAGTGTTAATGCAATTGAAGATAGCTTTCTGCATGCTACCTCAGAGGTGAACGATTTTGCAGGTAAGCCTCTCGTTGCTCGGTTGGTTGGTATTGATGTTTTTGCTACAAAAATGGCTATATACTACAATATCCCATTGAATTGTCATAGTTGTCAAGTAGCATTTGAATATGTGCAACGCACAAAAAAAATTGAATTAAAAGCATTTTTTTGTGGCGGTACGCTAGATGAGCGTTATCGTTGGTGCAATGTAGCAAATTTGTGTTTGTTGGTTGGCGGAGATAAGACTTCAGGGATTAAGGCACAGCTGGATTGTTTAAGCAGCTTTTTAACAATAAATACGTTAACCATTGAACACATGGACCTGTTTGGCTTTTTTTGGCAATCGTTAATGAATTTATCTTTTGCTAACGATATTGACTATAGCAGATATAAAGCACTTGATGCATCTACATATAAAAAAATTATCAAAAAAATATTATCATTCAATGATGATAATATTGGCGTTGAAGGGGCTATTTTATTTGGCCTTAATTGTTTATTGCGTGAAGACATGTACTCTTTGCTTGATGCTGAAATAAGAAATTTGGTTATGAGGGGGCTACAAATAGGAGGAGAGCGCATAATGACTTCGGCTATTCTACTTTTGGGTAAATGCAGAAGCAACAAAGCTGATCTTGTCGCTATGGCGCGAGAGTACACGCAGGCATTAGTTAGGGATAAAACATACAAAGATCCCTTTAATTTTTTCACCGCTTTGGTAACAATAGGACAATATTTTGATGAAGCAGCGAGCTATGTGAGAGCAAAAGAAAGTGATGGGCTTCGGTATATGGAGCCATTCCCAACAAACCTTCAAAAATTAAAAACACTTATTGCAAAAAAACGTGCAGAGTTTGGAATAATACAATCAACTACAGAATCTGATTTGCTTGATGTTGGGGGACCATCCTAAAAGCTTAACCTTAATCATCGAATAATATTTCCCCCCCCTAAAAATAATAAACAGTCTGGGGGCTTTTGTTTTGCTGATCGCGATGATTTACTAGGTGCAGTAACTTTATTGTTTGCATCAAAAAACCTTCGTATACTGCAGAGGGGAAATAAAATATTAACTAAGCTATTCGGGGGTATTTTTTATGCTAAAAAATATGTCTTTTTTACTGATAGTTTGCTTGTTTGTAGAAGGTGCTTTATGTGCACATCGCGCTCACCGTAGCCTTGCTGTGCGTGAGGGCTGTGATGAATTGTCAGAAGGCGAAATGTTATTCAGCAGGGGAGTCCTGCCACTGTGTAAGCGGATTCATTCATCCTCTATTCCGATGGTTGGCGTGTGCTGCCTTGAGGAGGATGAAGTTACCTCAGCAGAGGCTGATGCAGCTTTTTCTCGAGAAAAAGCTGCAGTTAGTGCCATTAAAGCATTATTAATGAGCTTGCAAAATCTTATTGCCCAAGATGACCCAGAGCTTGCTATTATTCTGCAACAGGAGCTAACGAATATGGCTCGACCAGCAACTAAAAAAGAGCGTGATAGCCAGTTAAAGCGAGAGTGTATGTTGCCAGCCATGCCTAAAGAAGCGGTTGAAAACGATACAGTCGATGCTTTGAGTGATATGGTTAGCATGCGTAAAGCAATTAAGCTGCGTAGCAATATCATACATACTTTCAGCCAGTTAAAGACGCTTCTTGCTAATAAATCGAAGATTGCAGGGGTTTTAGATGTAGTTACCAGCTTTATGCAGCAGCTTGAAGCTAGTAAAACGATAAATAATCAGTTATTTAAGCAAATCATAGAGGGATATTTACCGCTAGATTTTCGCAAATAGATAACAATAATCATGTAGCTACAGAGAGGAGGGGGAAACTTTATGATTATAATATTATCAATGATACTCTTTTGCTTTAGTTTTGCTTCAGGGTTAGTTTGTGCGGCAAGTGATATGCCTTTAGAAGCTGCTATGATTTCATTGTCCTTGGATGATGCAGTATCTGGTGAATCAGATAGTGAAAATGAATCACCACATACTGCTGATTTTCATAGTTGTGAAGATACTCATGAAAGAGCAGCAGATGAAATGCTTATTCAGCATATACTAGATGAATTGGTAGAAACGCCAGAAAGCAGAGCAAGTTCTGCTAAAGAAAATGAGCGCCTTAATAAACTGGCAGATGCATTGGAAGCCGCCGCGCATGATACATTAATTGGCATAGAAATTGAACCTTTGTTTTTTCGTTCTTTGGCTCCCCCTCGGTTGCGTATTCTGAGCGAAGAAGAAAGCACGATGCAGCAATTTGTTACCACTCTCTTCAATAAACTAATAATTGCCTTGGAAGAGGAACGGGCAGCAGTATGTGACTATCAGATTTTATTAGCAGATCAAACAGTGTATCTCGCTGCTTGTCGTCATCTTGTCAATGCTCAAAAAGATATTAGAGAATATGGTATTGGTTGTGTGTGTCGGAAAGAATGGTGCTCGTTGCGTTATTTGCTAGAAAAAGGGCCGATTGTACAACGATGCTTTCTTTGCACAGATGAACTTGGTAATACCAGAAATGTTTTGTTGGATGTTGCAATGAAGTATGAGTGTCAGGATAAGTGCAGTGAGGTATTGTTTAAATTCCCTAAACTAAAACCAGGTGCTAATCTCGACCTATTGCGTGATTTATACGCATAGCGGTCGCTCTTTTTGCCCTTCGTGCTATACTGCATTACATTTTTTAGCATGAGGAGCAGTATGCGGTGTAGTATTGTAACGGGTGGTGTGCAAGGTATTGGCCTTAGTATTGCCCTGTTGTTAAAACAACGTGGTGATACTGTAGTGGTGTTTGATCGTGTTGATGAAGATAATGGCTTAGTGAAAGCGCTTGTCTCAGCAGGGATACGCTATCAGCAGGTTGATATATCATCATCTTCTTCTGTAACTGAAGCATTTGCATCGCTTGATACTATGGGGCTACAGCCGCAGGTATTGGTCAATAACGCTGGGGTTACGCGTGATGGATTGGCTCTGCGTATGAGTGAATCCGATTGGGAAATACCGTTTGATGTAAATGTGAAGGGCGCTTTTCTTTGTGCTCAGCAAGCATTAAAACGTATGATTAAAGCGCCAACAAGCTATATTATTAATATTTCTTCGATTGTTGGTTTATATGGTAATGCAGGCCAAGCAAACTATGCAGCAAGCAAAGCAGCTCTTATTGGCCTCACCAAATCACTAGCGCAAGAATATGCTGCACGCAATGTACTGGTAAATGCGATTGCTCCTGGGTTTATTCAAACGGCAATGACAGATGCCTTGCCAGAAGCAATCAAACAAAAAGCATTAGATCACATCCCACTTAAACGATTTGGTTTGCCTGCAGATGTTGCAAACCTAGTTGCTTTTTTGACTTCAGGGCAGGCTGATTACCTCACTAGTCAGGTATTTGTTGTCAGCGGTGGCATGTAGTATTTTTTGTAAAATTGGTTATTCTGAGAGCCTTGTTTGGTGCTAAATTATGAAACTAAAGTTAAAAATAATAAACTCCCCGCTCTTCCTGAGCTTGTCGATGGACGCCTCGTTAGAGGTGGAAAAGTGGGGAACATTTTTGAGGTCGCTCTCCCACCCTTTCGGCGCGTGGTTCGACAAGCTCACCAGGAGCGACAGGAATAGTTACTTTTAAGGGGGCTATTTTCAATTTTTAGTCATTTAAGGAGATTCTTATGTCATTCAATAGAGAAGATACTTTGAGCAAAGTGGTGGCAATCATTGCTGAAAAGCTTACCATGTCGCCAGAAAATATTACCGCAGAATCTACATTCAAAGATTTGGGTGCAGATTCCCTTGATACGGTTGAAATTATTATGAGTTTTGAAGAAACTTTTGGCATAGAAATTAAAGATGAAGATGCTGAAAAAATTAAAACTGTTGGGCATGCGGTTGATTTAATTCACGGCGCACGCACTAAATAATTATGTACAGGGGAAATGGAATGAAGCATCGCGTTGTCATCACCGGTATTGGTCTTATTACTCCGTTGGGGAATACAACGGCAACTTCCTGGGCAAATGCCTGTGCCGGCGTATCGGGGATCAAGGCGATGCCTGTAAGCTATGATCTTGCAGGGTACCATGCCCAAGCAATAGGCTTAGTTTCTGGTGAGCAAGAGCTGTTAAATGCCGTGCTGCCTCCTAAGTATCACCAGCGTACCGAGCGGTTTATGCATTTTGCTCTTATTGCCGGGCAAGAAGCATTAGCACAAGCGGGTATTACCACCGATTTTCCTGCCCAGCGACAGCAGATTGGCTGTTACGTAGGTATTGGGGTTGGTGGGGTAGCAGGTATTCTTGAAGCAGGGCAACAATTTGCCGATGGCGGCCCCAAGCGCGTCAGTCCTTTCGTTATTCCTAAAATTATTACGAATATGGCACCAGGGTGGCTTAGCATGCAATTTAATTTGCAAGGGCCATCGTTGGTAACCACGAGTGCCTGTGCTTCCAGTACAGATGCTCTTGGCATGGCTTTTCGGGCAGTACGTGATGGGTATGTTGCGTATACCCTCGCAGGTGGTGCTGAAGCATGTGCTATACCATTAACAGTTGCTGGTTTTGGTAACATGCGTGCGCTTTCAACTTGGGCAGGAGATCCTGCCCAAGCAAGCAGGCCTTTTGATAAAGACCGTTCAGGTTTTGTACTTGCTGAAGGGGGTGCTATGTTAGTGCTTGAACGGCTAGAAACAGCGCAAGCACGTGGTGCTAGTATTATTGCTGAAATCTGTGGTTATGCGGCAACTACTGATGCCTATCATCTGACGGCCATGCACCCTGAAGGCGTTGGCGCTATTGGTGCCATTAATGCAGCGCTTGCTGATGCTGGCATTTCTATCAATGAAATCGATTATATTAATGCTCATGGTACCAGCACTCCCATGGGTGATGTGCAAGAAACCATGGTGCTTAAAAAAGTATTTGGCTCGCGTGTTGATCCAACAACGCCAGACCACGCGGTAGTCAGCAGTACCAAATCAATGACCGGGCACATGCTTGGCGCAACGGGGGCTGCGGAGGCAGCATTTTGTGCGCTTGCCTTGCGTGATAGCCTGGTGCCTCCGACCATTAATCTTACCACCGCTGATCCTGCATGTGATTTGGACTATGTGCCGCTACAGGCACGCCAGAAAACCCTGCGGTATGCCATGTCAAATTCTTTTGGCTTTGGCGGAAGCAATGCAGTATTGGTGCTCAAGAAATAGCATCAGCTCTTTTTTGCGTTATTCTTGCCTTCGTCCTCCCTGTCTTGTAAAGACTAAGGTTGGCTTTAAGTGCCTGCTGCACACAATCTTCTATAAAACTTCATTTTGAAATTATGCTTGTGATATATTAATCCTAGTAGAATTTTTTTTGGCGTGTAGGGAGCACAATGAACAGAATAACCACTAGCTTATTTGTAAGTACATTGCTTTGTTTTTGGCTGCTCAATGGGGAGAAAATGCAACTTGGTCAGCAGTTACTTGTTGCGTTGCCAAAACAGCCTCAAAAACGAAATGTACATGATGTTGTTTTGCCGGCAGCTCGATCAGCAGAATCATTAGAGCATGGTACGGTTTTGAAGCCCGTTCTTCAGGTTGAGTCTATGCCATCAGCTTCTGCTGGTATTAAAGAGCGCATAGGTCGCTTGAATGCCAATCTTTCGCCAACGGCTGTGCGCACAGGTATAGCAAAGCCCTTTGGGTGGCGAGAAGGTAGCGATGATGTGACCCCTCATGCACAAGGGGCTCTGCCCGCAGCTACTCCTCTTCCAGTACAGTCGCCAGTTTTACCAGCTTCAAAACCGCTTAATGAAGCCGCGGCAGCAACCAAAATACAGGCAGCGGTACGTGGCTACCAGGAGCGCTTTGCACAAGCGCGCAAGCAGCTAGGAGCTATAGAAATGCAGTCCTTGTTTAGGGGGTTTCGTGCACGCAAGCAGGTGCAAGCGCAGCGTCAGCAAGAAGCAACTGAACGGCTAGCGGCAGAAAAAGCCCATCTCAGCAAGCAAGAAGAAGCAAACCTGTTAGCTGCACAGGCAGCTGAAGAGAGAAAGCGTAAATCATTCGCGACCTATAAAACACTTTCTCCCGCAGAGCAAATCAAGTGGTTAAAAAATTTACCATCAGAAGAGCGAGAGCAATTTTATGCGATGCAGCGTGCTCAACAAGCGCGTATAGGAGCTGCTAAAGCGACTGCACAGCAGGAAACGCTGCCAGGAGTAGAATCACCTGCACGCCAAGAAGCTGTGCAGGTAAGGGCTGTGCAAGCTACGCCTGTCCGTGCTCAGGTAAAGCAGACGCCAGCAAGCGCGCCAGCACCGAGTCAAGAACGGCAAAAGGCTGCGTTGGAAAAGCATATGGATCGGTTGAAAAAAAATAGTGCTGTGCGTGCGGGTTTTAATAGCAGTGATACCCGTGGGCTGACTCCAGGTGAACGTGGAGCCAATGTGTTAAAAAAGCGATAGCTAATAGAACAGGATAATAAAAAAAACATAACTGTTGTAAGAAGAGGGGGGTTGGGATGAATAAGAGAAGAATCGGAGTGCTTGGGATACTGGTGCTCAGTTTGTTAACGACTGCTGGGCTAGCTATGCGCAGAGGCAAAAAGAGTGTTTCAACGCTGCCAGCAATAAGCACCGTTTCGGCAAAAACGAGTGTTGTTGCAAAATACAGAGTAACTGATGCTTTTCATCCTGGTTTTGATGGTAGTTCTAAGATGATAAGGGAAGAAAGCAAGCCTACAGCAGCATCACCAAATAGTGTGGCTTGGGGGCTTACAAATGATCAGATTAAAATAAAAACGCTTAGCATGCAAAAAGCGGCAATCGAAGCACTGGATAGAGACGAAGAAAAGCGTTTGTACAGCAAAATAGCACGAAAAGCGCAAAAGCTTTTTGCTGTACAAAGAGACCTTGCCGAGTTATCTGTTGATACCTTGCTCGCATTATACAAAGAAGTGAACAATCACTTAAATGACATTACTCAATTAACTGCAACAAAAATGGCACGAGCAACATTGAATGGCGTGCCACAGCATGAAAAGCAAATCAAAACTGAGTTGCAGCCGCTCAAGATGAAAGCTCTTCAGTATAAATTGGCTATTAAGAAACAGCTTGCTGCCAGAGGTAAAGATGCTCGTTCATTAGCCGTGGCTGAAGCAGCTGCTGCTATTTCTCCCGAATCAAGGGCTGCCGCGGAGGGCTTTATGCGTCACGCCACCGCAAGAGTAGCACAAGAGCATCAGGTAAGAAAAATGGCGCTTGCAAGTGCTCGCAAAGTGGTGGTAGACGATGATGATGCACCCCAAGAAGTGGAAGAAGATTTAGATGGTGATTCATATTCTGATGGTGGGTTTGAGTCGGAGTAGGGTGTGCGGGCAGCCATCTATAACGTGAGTTCGGAGTTAATATGTTTTCAAGTATATCGATTTTTAAAGGCTTATTTCAGTGTCGAAGCAAATGAAATAACCGCTCTTCCTGAGCTTGTCGAAGGACGCGTCCGCAGGACGTGGAAAAGCGGGACCTAAAATCTTTCTGTGTCGCTCTTCCACCCCTCTGGGGCGTGGTTCGACAGGCTCACCAGGAGCGACTAATAAGTCCAATAACTAAACAAAAAGTAGAGTAGTTTTGAAAAAATCAATAGAACCTAATCTCAAAAAAGAACTCATAAAAAAGGGGTGTCGATTTCGACACCCCTTTTTTATTTCCTATCTTCAGCCAAAAGTCTTTAGAACGAGATGTTAAATTTGCCCCAAAATGCAAAGTTTTCAATATCTGCATTTGATGTTGCAAATTCATACGATCCACCAAGCCCTACTGAACAGAGCACTTTGTCGTATGCTTTCCAGCTGTAGCCAGCGCCAGCAAAGAGCTTATGTGAAAGGAGTGTTGGTGTCATGATGCTCGAGATATCGAAGTCAGCAAGCGTGAGTTCGTTACCTGCACGATAACCTGCTCCTGCTACACCAGCTGCAAATGCCGCTAACGCTGTTGCTACATCATAGTTTTTATCAGCAATGGCATATTGCCCGCTACCTGCAAAGTTCTTCACGTACACATTTTCAGCATCGCGCCAGAATGGGTTATACCCAACGTCGAAGGTAAACTTGCTTGCTTCAAAGCTCATCATAGCAAGCATATCAAGTTCATGACCTGGCTTTACACTGACTGGCATGCTGCTGATATTTGCAAGTGGTTGTAATTTTGCACGCAGGAGGCTGTTCTTTTGTCCTACCAAGTAGTATTTTGACATGTTGGTAAGTGCACCAGTAGTTCCATGAGCGCCATTGCGCAGGCTCAGTGTCCGCTCTTCGGTATTTTCAAATAAATATTTGTAACGCACTGCTGCATTAAAACGGATAGAGCCAATGTCATTGCGCCATACATCAATGCCGCCATCAAAGCTTGCGCCAAGTGCGAAGTGACGGCCATTGCCAACAACAGGAGCAAACACATAGTCAGCAAGTACACGGTTGCCGGTTGGTACAGTCATGTCGATGCTAAAAAATGCATGGCTGCGTGGGGTGAGCAAGCATTTGTGGCCAAGGCTGAAATCGATATCTGCTAAACCAAAACGGCTGCGACGGCCGCCCATTTTTGCTTTGGTTAGCGCTGCTTGTTGGGCGTTGCTGCCTGCGCCGCTGAAAACATCGGCAATGTTAAGATTCATGTCTGGGGTAGTTTGTTCATGAACGTCGCTGAGCTTAAAATGCATGTTGTTTTGTACATGAACAGCCGTAGTACTGGCGCGGAAAAATAAATTTTTGATAGGGGTGTTGAGGTCTTGGAAGAAATCAAGGCGAGCGCCATATTGCTCTTGCTCGGGAGCAAGTTTAACTGTTGCGGCAGCATCATAGCCTAATGGAGCACCACCACCAGCGGTAGGTGCATGCAAAATATAAGGCAAATCGATATTGGTATTTGCTACAGCTGCTCCACCATACGCTGTTGCGCGGCCCATTGTGAACGTATCAGAGCCATTGCCAATACCAAAGTACTGCGCTAAATCTTTTTTTGCATCAGATTCTTGATAAAAAGGCGCAATTTGCAAATTGCTGCGCAAGCCCGCTGGCAATTGATCGTACACATGTCCATGCCAGCCGGTGTATTCCAACGCTGCGTTTGCTTGCGATGAACGAGGCATAAGCATGTTTTTGTTGCTGTGAGTAGTGATAGCATAAACGGCATTTGCACTAACTGCTAACAGCGCAGTTAAAAGTGCCGAGCGCACAAATGGCCTTTGAATCATTATGATCTCCCTTTTTTTCATAAGCGATATTGCTCAAAAATCTATGTTCAAGGTATCGCATGCAAAGGTGGGATGCAAGAGTTTTGTCTGACTGGTTGCAGGCTGGGCTCAGGACTCCGCGCACCGGGCAGAATATTTTCCATCGCCTGCCTTCAATCCACCTACGCCCAGGTGGCTACGGTGGACAGGCCAAACACCCCACCTGTCATTCGTAGCTACAAGCGCGTAAGCGCGCAGAGCGTAGAATGATTGCTCGAGTGCATTATGGCAGCTTTTTGATTTCATCAGCTGACAAACCAGTTATCTCAGCTATTTTTTCAACAGGTAAAACATCCAGCAAATTTCTTGCAAGCTCACGGATTGCCTCAGCCTTGCCCTCAGTCTTGCCCTCAGTCTTGCCTCTAGCTTCAGCCTTTTTTTCTGCAGCAGAAAGAATGTCCTCTTCAACTCGTAGCGCATCAAGTTCTTCTTGGTAAGTCACCCGTTCTTTTTCTGTCATGGCCCCCTCGTTGAGCAACTCCATTGCTTCCAGTAAGGCTTTTTCAGCGCCGAGCAGTGCTGGTATTTCATCAAGTTTTTCAGCGTATTTGAGCAAGTACATCCATTGTTCGACCAGTGTTTTACAGGCGGCTATTTTTTTATTGAATTTGGTTAATTCAATAAACGTCCAATTAGCCAAATCCATCAAATCATCTTCAAGTAGCTCATCGTTTTGTTTTTGTACGATTGTGTAACGACTGATGGGCTGCTTGGTGTGCGTGATGAGATTGAATTTTAACACGCCAACAAAGTAGACGGGCAGCAATGTGTCAAACCGTTCGCCTTTCTCAAGCTGGTCAACAACATTGGCAAAGACGTAATGCTGAGCACGTTTCGCATAAGCAGGTTGCTCTCTGGCCTGCATTTCGATGATAAATTTTTCACCGCGTTTGTTGGTGCATTTGACGTCGACAATGCCAAGTTTTTTTCTTGTCGTTTTTGGTTTGTTGTAGGGGTCAATAAATATGAGGTCAACAATTTCTTTGCCCTCAGGAAGTGCCAAGACTGCGTTTAGAAAATTGATGGCAATGTGAGGTTTTTTGGCATTCCCAAATACCCGCTTGAACGCGAAATCTGTTTGCAGATTTAAAAATTTCATCATTGGCCCTTTCTGAGCGGCATTGAACTTTGTGGTACTCCTGAGCCAGTGTACCACAATTTGCGGGGGTGGACAAAAAACCGCTCTTTCTTGCCCTCACGGGCTTCGGCCGTTCGACTGGGCTTCCAGCCTACGCCCAGGTGGTTACGGCGGACAGGCCAAACACCCCACCTGTCATTCGTAGCTACAAGCGCGTAAGCGCGCAGAGCGTAGAATGATTGCTCAAGAGCGTTGTTGTTGTTTGCAAATTCATATTTGCCGCCAACACCAAGCATGATTGGGCAATCCATGTTTTTGAACACATAACCAGAACCCCTGAAGATGGCGTTGGTGAATGGTGAATCCGCCTACGCTAAAGCTTCGGCGCGACACGGCCGGTTTCTTACAATTTCTTGATCTCGTCAATCGATAAGCCAGTTTTTTCAGCGATAATTTCGATTGGTAAAACAGTTAGTAAGCTTTTTGCAAATTCAAGCATTGCTTCAGCTTTGCCTTCAGCAATTCCATCATTTTTTGCCTTAGCAAGGGCATTAAGATCAACTCTTCTCATATCTACTTCTTTATCATACAGCGCCAGATCAGCTTCGCTCAGGTTGCCTGACTTCAAAAGCTCAAAGGCCTCTTCCAATTCTGGCCTCCTGGCTAGTTCTTTAGGGATAGCATTTAATTCATGAGCGTGTTTGATGAAGTAAACCCATTCCTCTTCAATTCCTGTCAGTTGGGTAAGTTTTTTATTAAATTTTTTCAGTTCAACAAAAACATATGAAACAAGTCGCAATTCATCAGAATGATGCATGTCGTGTTGCATGCTATAACTATTTAAATATTCTGGGAACGGAAGCATATCAAATCCCAGAATGCTAATCAAAATAACCGGCATTATTGCATCAAAGCTATCACCTGGTTTTAGTTGCCGGGCAATTGCTTGAGCACCATAATACTGAATGCGCTTTGGAAAAAAATCTTGATCTTTTACTTGTATTTCAATAATAAATTGATGCTTACGCTGATCAGTACACTTGATGTCAACGATGCTATATCGCTGGTCTTTTATTTCTTTTTGATTAAACGGATCTAAAAAATCAATTTTTTCAATTGGTGCTTCCAAGCGTGATCCTAGCAAAGCGTTCAGAAAAGCTCTTGTAATTTCAGGATACGCTTGATTACCAAATACTCGCTTGAATGCAAAATAAATTGTCGGATCTAAAAACATCGCCATTGCAGGGACTCCTAGCTAAGTTTCGACTAATTCATCAAGGCTAGTCTACCATACTTTTGTTGTTTGGGCCAAACAGGGGGAGGATAGTGTACCCTGTGGCAGGCAGGCCGCCAAGGCAAGCATTACAAATTCGTGTTTGATTGACTAAAGTTATCAAAAAAGATAACTTTTTGCTGCAGGGGCCAGTAAGTTATTGCTGGTATTTAGCTGATGCAATGTAGTTTTGACGGATCTGGATGGGTGCACCGTTTATTAAAAAAGTCCTAACCGTAGTGTTTTATCGTGAACTTTCTGGCTGTGAACCAGTTTTAGAATGGATAAAAGATTTATCAAAAAAAGATCGATTGCGTGTAGGTACGGATTTACAGACATTGCAATATGGTTGGCCGATGGGTATGCCCTTAGTTCGCTCATTAGGTAAAGGCCTCTGGGAGCTAAGAATAAAACTTGATAACAAAATTGCGCGCATTGTTTTTGTTGTTGAAAAGGCCCAGATATTTGTGCTGCATGGTTTTATAAAAAAGACGCAAAAAACACCACAGCAGGATCTTGAACTTGCCTTAGACCGTCTTAAAAAATTACTGCGTTAAATCAAGGGGATTTTATGAAAAAGATTAATAAGAAACATGTAGGGACGTCATTGGATAGCTTTTTGCAAGAAGATGGCATTTTAGAAAAAACTGAGACCATGGCAATCAAGCGTGTAATTGCATTGCAATTGCTTGCTATTTTAGAACAAGAAGAAATTACGCAAACAGAACTTGCGCATCGTTTGGGGACAAGCAAAGCGGCTGTTAATCGTTTGCTTGATCCTGAGCACCCATCATTAACGTTAAATACGTTAGTTAAAGTTGCCAATGTTTTGGGGCGAGAGGTTCGCGTTTCGATTGGATAAAAGATTGATAGTGTGCGCTCGGTGGCAGTTTTGCCTGCGACGGGCACCATGAAGATACTCGCGCGCTCGTTACCCCGCTCAGTTTTTGTCAATCAAAATGACGTTGTTCTTGTCCGCTCAGCCTGAGCTTAGTCGAACGGCCGAAGCCCAAAGGGCGAGAAAGAGCGGTTTCTTGTTAATCAATCCCTGTCCGGCGATCTGAAAGAACGGAGCCTAGCATAGCGAGCGAGCACTTGGGTATAATCGGCTGGGTTGAGGGCTTTAGCCCCATGCGCAGATTCCAAAGACCACCGCACAGGGGTCTTTGGTTGCTTGCCGCCAACGCGGCACAATATTTTTCCATCGCCCTGCGTGCTCATGCACTTGTGGCTATGGATGACAGGCGGAGGGTAGGCCAAACGTCTCACTTGTCATGGGAAGCTACAAAGCTTCCCATTGCACGTCTGCCACTTTTCGGTCTTGAGTGCTTATCGAAACTCCAATGCCGTACACCTTCTTGCCCATAGCTTTAAATTTGCGTGGATAATCAGTGGTTTTAATTTGCTGGATAGCGCCAGCGGCAGGCTTATCCATTTTTAGTTCAAATAAATAAACTATTTCGGGTAGCTCAACAGTGATATCAATGCGGCCTTGATTGGTTGAATCTTCCATCACACTTCTGAAATTTGCAACAATGAACAGGCAGTGGAAGGCAATTTGATATAAATTTTCTTTGGGTGCTCTGTCATGAGACCTGGTGTATATTTCGTAAGTAGTTGTTGATAAAAGATCATTGAGCAATTCATGGAGAGTTTCAAGTTTTTGCTCTCTAAAAGCATCTTTGAGCTGCAAAGCAAACTGGTTGATTTGATCAAAGTTTTTATTTAAGAGCTCTGGTAACAAATGTTTGGCATAGGCGTCGGAAACTTCTTCGCTTGGGAAGTCTAACTTAACCATAGTGATTGGTTTTTTGCCGCTATTATCAACGTAACACTCCCGCATGGTCACGTAGCCAGCATAGTACAGTGTGCATAATGATGTCATTCCATCAGGGCTACATGAAGTATTTAGCGTATTAAATTCAACATTTAAACTTTTAGGATCAAAGCCACTGAAGCCATCTCGTGCCAGCTGTTTCATCATTGCTTGTGGTGAACCAGATTCAAACCACTTGTCTAGTTGTTGTTGTTTCGCGAATACATAATTTAAGGCAAACGCGTTGTAAACACCTGCTGAAAGCTCAGCAGTTGCAATGTTTAGTCCAAATTTATAGCCATTGTATTTTTTGCGCAACGAGTCCATCATTTCTTCAACTGACAATTTATGAACGGTAGCTAAGGCTTCTAAATGCTCTGCAAAAAATAGTCTGATTTCTTGTTCCGTGTAGCCACAAATATCAGCTGCTGGGATATCAAAGGTAATATCGTTTAAATTATTGAACCCAGAAAAAATGGA
The DNA here is from genome assembly GCA_903825355.1 of uncultured bacterium. Taxonomy (GTDB): domain Bacteria; phylum Babelota; class Babeliae; order Babelales; family RVW-14; genus CAIKAH01. Next base: position 40,740 of record CAIKAH010000018.1, read on the forward strand.
TGTTTTTGCAAATTTAAATACGCCAGTAATGAAAACATATTTGAGCTGGTCATCAAGTAGTTTTAGGGGGCTATAAAATGCACGTAACTCATCATGAATACCTGGGAATTTATCGGTTTTATCAATGGCATCTAGGAGTGGCTTATCATACTCATCAATAATAACAACCACCTGGTTGCCGTGTGAATCAAAAATGCCTTTGATAAGTAAATTTAACGCACTAGCTGGATCGATAGCCAGGCTAATATCAATGGCATGTTGTTTTGCCAGGAGGGTGATCATAAGCAAGAGTTTTTTGCGGACTTCCTGGCTATCACCTGTTGATGAAATTGCACTTGTCATGTCCAGATGGATAACAGGATATTGCTTCCAGGTCCAGTCACTGTTATCAATCCAAAGTCCTTTGAATAGCTGACGGTTACCAGCAAAAAGTTCTCCTAGTGTTGAACAGAGCAATGATTTGCCAAAGCGACGGGGACGGGCAAGAAAGAAATATGTATCCCGGGCAAAAAGATTATACATTTGTTTGGTTTTATCAATGTATAAACCGTTTGCTTCTCTGATTTTTCTAAACGACTGGTTGGTCAATAATATCTCTTGCACTTCTTATCTCCTTGAAAGCTACCTTGTACCCAGTGCGCCATCCTAACATAAAAGTATGCGTTCAGCAAAAAGGGCCGGTTTTTACACCGACCCTTTTTTAAGTTCAGAAGAACTTTGATTCAAAACAAGTTTAGACTAGAAGCCTACGCCTGCCTTCAACCAAAGACCCCATTGCTCAAGAGCGTTGTTGTTGTTAGCAAATTCATATTTGCCGCCAACACCAAGCATCAATGGGCAATCCCAGTTTTTGAACACATAGCCAGCGCCACCAAAGATAGCGTTGGTGAATTGTGAACCGGTTGCTGCGCCAGCAAGGTTGAGGTTTGCGTTGGTGAGACGGTTTGTATTACCATTTACGTAAGTTTCCACATTCGCTTGGGCAGTAGCATCAAACGGGCCAGTAGCATCAAAAAGCCTTGAAGCAATTGCATAATACTGATTAGTAATACCTGCACCTTTGAGCTTAACATCTTCGCCTTCACGAGCGTACAAGTTGTAACCAAGGTCTACGCTGAAGCCACCACGATGGTAGCTCAAGCTCAAGTCGCCATCAAATTGGCTACCTGGCGTTACATTTACTGCTTGGTTTGTTACGTTTGCTGCTGGAACGAGGGCAGCAGTAGCACCATTTAATCCAAGTAGCTGGTATTGCGATAGGTTAGCATTAGGTACTTGAGTTGCACCAGTTAAGCCAAGCGTACGGCGTTCATCGTTTTCAAACAAGTAGCGGTATTTCAATGCCAAGTTAAGCTTGATGCTTGACTCTTCATTTTCCCAAAGGCGAGCGCCACCACAGAAGTCAAAGCCAAGACCCCAGTGCTTGCCGTTACCAACCATTGGCTCCATCATGTATTCACCAGTTGCGGTGTTACCTGTTGGAATGGTCAACGCAACGCCAAGACCAGCGTGGTATTTAGCTTTGTTCAAGAACTTGTAGCCAAGTACAACGTCGATGTCTGCCACGCCTGATTCAGAGCGTTTAGCAATTTTACCTTTTGTAAGAGCTACTTGAGCATCTGCAGGTACTGGAGTTGCTGCTGCGGCACTGCCACCAGCGAAGTAGCTTGCTAATCTGGTTTCTACAGCTGCTGTGCCACCAACCCCGGCTGTACCGGAGCTAGCAATTTTCAAACGTGGATCGTTTGAAACATTTACAACAGGCAAGTTAGCAGAAAGGTAAAGACCTTTTACTAATTTATGCAAATCTTGGTGGTAATCAAGGCGCACGCCATATACTTCTTGACGAGGGTCAAGGCTGAGAGTTACAGCATTGGCAGCATCTGCAACACCAGCAGCACCTCTGTTGTGAACTAACAGACTTGCATCAACAGAAGTGCCTGCACGATAGTTAGGAACCGCAGCAGCAGCAGCTGAACGGCCTACGTCAATGGTTGATTTGCTATCAGCCAAGAAGTACTTACCTTGCTCTTTACCGTCAGTGGACTCTTGCCAAAAACCAGTTACTTCAAAGTTTGCACCAAACTTGTCATGCGCTTTGCGGTTAACCAAATCGTAGAATGTGGTTGATTGCATTCCAGCATTAACACCTACCGGGCGAGGCATTAAAAAAGTTTTGTTTGTGCTTGAATCAGCTGAGAGGTGAGCAGCACTTAAAGTAAGCGCAGCTACCAATAAGCTTTTTAACATTTTATTATTCATAATCTTCGTACCTCACATGTGAAAGCATGTTATACGTTATAACACTTACGACGCAGCCTCCGCAGCTACGCCATCTTACTATCTCGAAATAGAAATGTTTTTGTCAATAAATTGAAAGATTGTGATTTTTTGAGGTCCTCCTCTCTTCTCCCTTTTTACTCGTTGCACGTATGTTTTTCGACGTCGTGCGTATGCGTGATGTAGCGCACACTATGCGATTAGCTTCTTTGTCAGTTTGTCATCGAATGATGATTTTACTGACAGATCAAAAGATGCAAAACACGCTGAGTGAATTCAGGTTAGCGAAAGTGCTGTTACATAGCAAGTTTTTTTTACTGTCTTTGCAAATGCCCTGCTAGTCGCTGTTTTAGAGGGGTGCTTTGAGGTATGTGTGAGGGAAGGGGTAGAAAAGGCTCTGGTTTGCTCGGTAATGTTTAAAGCTTGTAAAAGCGTATAATTTTATTGGTGGTTATGTTAAGGTTGGTTTCTAATTAAGGATTTAAGTATGAAGAACATTGCGACCGATCTAGAAGGTTTATTGGAAGAATATAAAAACATTCTAGTGCCGCTTATTTGTAAGCGAGTCCCACATTGCACGATTTATCTTTTTGGCTCGCGTGCCCGCAAAGATTATTATGAGGGGGCTGATATCGATATTGCTATTGATGCAGATGGTCCCTTACAAGCACTGCAACTTGCCTTGCTCCAGGGGGATGTTGATGAGACTAATATTCCTGTAGCGGTTGATTTTGTAGATTTAAATGCCGTGACAGATACATTTCGTGAGCAGGTTTTGAAAGAAGGAGTTGTATGGAAGTGCTAGAAACAAAATAGATCTCTTCTAAAAGTTCTTTGTACTCGTAGGACTGCTTTCTTTCCCGCTCACCCTGACCCTTCGACAAGCTCAGGAGGAACGAAAACCGCTCATGGTGAGCCTGTCGAACCACGCCGCAAAGGGGTGGGAAAGCGGTTTTTCGAACGGGCGCCCCGATAGGGGTGGGAAAGCGGGACTTAAAGCCAATGTATGCCGCTCTCCTACCTCCTCTGGAGGCATCCTTCGACAGGCTCAGGAGGAGCGGCTTTATCCACACTGCTTACACTTTCAGAAGAGGTCTAATATACCAATTTGGAAAATGCTAAAAGTGTTTTTATCGACAGTGTGGCATATTACCAAAAGCTTCTAGCTATGCCAGAGACTACCGTTTTTGCTGGGCTGACTCATGAAGAACTAGTAGAAAGTGCGCACAGCGATCCCTGTTTCAAGCATTTGAAGTGATGATTGACGGTTTTTGGAAGCATTTGAAGTGGCTGCTAGAAAAACATTTTCAGGTTTCAATTGGCATAATCAATCCACAAAACTTCTCATATCTACCGCGGCGAGCAAACCGCTTGCCCCCGTTTGAGATTTCTAGGCTACATGCCCCAGACGTGAATGGTTTTGTTGCCAGCAGCGTGGTCGGTTTGGTAGATTTTTTCGTCCCATGTTTTGTTTGAGTCTTGATCAAAAATAACCAAGTGGCCTTCGGTAGCATGTTTGATATCCATGTACTCAGCAGTCTGCTCTAAGCCCTGGGCGAGGGTATTTTTATGGCGAGCTATTTTGAGCTCAATCACAATGCGCTGGTTGCCAAAAAGAATAAGAACATCAACGCGCTTGCGGCCGAGGGCATATTCGCGTTCAACAGTGCCACCGCCGTTTACCACGCGTTGCAAATAAGCAAACATGAGCAAGTGCGGCCCGGCCTCTTTGTACTCAAACTGCTCAGCCCACATGCCGCTATTTTCGCGGTAAAATTGAGTCCAATCTTCAAGTACTTTTGTGGTGTTGAATGAACCATCGGGGTTAATGTACCAGAGGGG
>CAIKAH010000019.1 GCA_903825355.1 uncultured bacterium
CTGGTCAACAGCTACGGGCACTCGCTCCTGATCCACAACGACAATCACAGAATGACGCATCCAGCCAACTGCCATTACCATGTAACACGAGCGTAAATGCTGCAAGAAATAATACGGCTCTTATCTTCTTGCATAATTTGGAGTTCCCCACATTCAACTTCTTGTTTTGGGAAATACTCACGTACTAAATTGCCAAGTACGTCGGCCGGATAACCCATAGCGTACCCGTTGATCAAGAAGAACCGTGGTTTATCTGACATTAACTCACGAGCTGCTTTGAGTAGTGGGTGAATTTGGTCTTCAAAAGAGAAAGAGTTGCCTTTATGATCACGGCCAAATGCTGGAGGGTCCATAATGATAGCATCGTAACGTACTCCACGCTTAATTTCTCGTTTCATAAAACTTAAGCAATCATCTTCAATCCAGCGAATGTGTGCTTTTTCTAGGCCGCTTAGCATCTGGTTTTCACGAGCCCAGGTTACTGCTGTTTTTGATGCATCCACATGGCATACTTCAGCTCCTTGCGCGGCCGCAGCCAGTGTTGCCCCACCGGTATAGCCAAAGAGATTTAATACTTTAGCTTGTGGTCCTTTGCGGAGAAGTTGCGCAATCCAATCCCAATTACTTTGTTGTTCAGGAAAAATACCAACGTTTTTTGACCCACCAAGGCGTAATGACATGATAATTCTGCATCCTTTGCCACTTGGGCCTCCAGGTAGTGGAAATGTGCAATGCCATGGGGTCTTAAGTGCTTGTTTACCAAGCCAAGCAGCTTTTGTTCCTTCTACTTTGTTATAAATGGCATTTGCAGATCGCCATTCAGCCTGCCCTTCTTGTGGATGCCAAATGCAAGTGCTGTCTGGACGTATGATGGTATTATTACCAAATTTTTCTAACCGCTTACCGTTGCCAGAATCAATAAGACTGTATGTATTGGAAGTTGTTACTGCAAGATTCATGATTTATCAAACACCAAATGATCGAGATTGTTAAGAGGATGCTTTTCGTCACACATTTTAGCAAGCTGTTGGTTTGAAACGTGCGTATAAATTTCGGTTGTCGCGATCGTCTTATGCCCAAGCAGCTCCTGAATGATTCTTAAGTCTACACCTTGTTGAAGTAAATGTGTAGCAAAGGAATGGCGAATTTTGTGTGGCGTTAATTTCCTGTCAATTCGTAAAAAGACCTGAACATTTCAAAAATACGCTGTACAGAACGGGTGGTTAATGGGCCTCCGGCATAATTAAGGAATAAATGACGTTCTGCTAGATCTTTTACCAGTGTTGGCCGCTCAATAGTGAGGTATTTTTCTAGCATATGAAGAGCCTTTACCCCAAATAATACCTGTCGTTGCTTTCGGCCTTTTCCCATAATAGTGATAATTTTTTCTTCAAAACTAATATCCTCCAGTTTTATGTCTACTAGTTCAGCACAACGGACTCCGGTGGCATAAAAAAGTTCAAATATAGTCTTATCTCGATGCGGAAAGCGTGTAGGGAGATCTTCTTCTGTGATAACATCAAGCAAAAAAAAGATCTCATCAATACTTAAAGTAATAGGAAGTTTGCGGTCTAGTCGTGGGGCTTTGATTGCAAGTGCCAAAATAACGCCTTGCCCTTGTAGAAATTGCTGAAAAGAACGTAGGCAGGACAGCTTGCGTGCTAACGATGTTTTAGTAATTTTTTTATAAAAAAGAGCTACAATGTAGCGGCGCACAATACTATCAAAAGTATGTTTAATGAGAGGATCTCGCTGATCCGCTTGTTGCCAAAAATCGAAGAGCTGCTTAAGGTCACTGTCGTAAGCACGCAGGGTGTGCTTTGAACAGTTTTTTTCAATCTCAAGAAAGGCTAAAAAGTCTTTAATTTTAACAGATAAACTCGATTGATCCACAAGGTGACTCGCTTGGTAAAAATAAAACAATCTGGTGTTAGTGTTGCTGCTAGAGGTGATAAAATACAATCAGCTTATAAACAGGTAGGATTGATAGCATGGATACTGATAAATTAATTTATGCACTTAAAAAAAATAGTACTCATTTTACCCCGCCCCTGATCGATTTGATCGTTGCTGAGTGTGGACATGATCCCTTTTTAATACTGATTGCATGCTTGCTCAGCTTAAGAGCAAAAGATACAACAACTATTCATGTTTGTCGCGCTTTATTTAACCGCGTGCGTACCCCAGCACAGCTGCTTTCTATGGATAGGCAGGAACTGGAAACCATTATTTTTAAAACAGGTTTTTATAAAAATAAAGCAGAAGTGTTACAGTATGTAAGTGCGGTGCTCATTGAACGGTTTGAGGGAAGGGTGCCAGGTACGTATGAAGAACTTATTAGTATCAAGGGGGTTGGTCCTAAAACTGCTAATTTAGTGTTAGGAGCAGGCTTTGGGGTGCCATCTATTTGCGTTGATACGCATGTTCACCGGATTTCTAATCGTTTGGGCATAATCAGTACCGCTACCGTAGAAGAAACAGAGCAGTCGTTAAAAAAGATATTACCAAAGAAAGACTGGATAATATGGAACAATCTGTTGGTAATATGGGGCCAAAATATTTGTGCTCCTCTTTCTCCGAAATGTTCACAATGTGCTATTGCCGATCAATGTAAGCGCATTCGAGTAACAAAGAGCCGTTAAGTGCTTGGATAGCGGTGCGTTGTGGAGTGTCTATAAATAGAAACACTAAAAAAGCCCCCACTTAAAATGGGGGCTTTTAACTTCTTCACGAAAGAAGTAGAGTGCTAATCACGAGCGATAATTACGCCGCTGCCTCTACGTTAGCTGCTTCAGTTTTTGCGTTGTTAAGCGCATTTCTGATGTAGCCATCTTTGTTCATGCAATCGATAAGAGCAGCGATTACAAGCGCTGTGCCAACGGTACCAGCTGCAACGATAACTTTGTGTTCTTTAGCGTATGCAACTGATTTGTTCCAGCCAGATTTGATGTTTTCGCCAGCGTTATTTGCTTGTTCTTTGCTCCATGCCCATGTTTTAACTGCTGGTGCTTTGAACGCAGCTGCAAAACCAGTAGTGCCTTCTGCTGCATCTTTGTCGAACTTGGTGTAGTTTTTTGCTACGAATACACCGTAGGTAACTACAGCAGCAACAGTGGTAACAACAGCAGCTGTTTTAACAGGGTTGTTTTTTACCCAAGCAATCAAACCAGTTTTGGTTTGTGCATCAACATCAGCTTCTTCGATAAGTGCTTCAACGTCTGTTGCTACGTTTGCTTCAGCTGCTGAAACAGTTGAAACTGTGCTGACACCGAGTGCAAGCAATAACGCCAGTACAAGATTTTTCATTAGATTGTCCTTTTAAAATAAGTTATACCCAATTCGTTTATCAAAAACGCTGAGCTCGCGATTTCTCAGTGCTTATGATAAACAAATTTACACCCTGTGTCCGCCCAAAAACTTTTTGAGTCGGCTTCAAGATCTTTCATTTACAATGACCATACTAACAAACAGAGCTTAAAAATCAAGCTCTTTTAGTCTTTAACTAATAAAGAAAAAATACCTTGAATTACAAGCTAATTTGTTTTTTAATTTGTACCTGTAAATATTTAATAAGCTTTTTTCTGGTAAGGCTATCGAAAAAACTATTAATATCTAAAGTAACGTATGGGTTACCGTACCATGACATTATACGCCACGCAAGTTTTTGCATATGCTCTTTAAATTATTGTGGTTTATGCATTGTCTAAGGGTGTTATTCGAGTCAGGGTTGCCGTTATGCCAGGGTTATCTGCGATGAGAGGGTGGGGCTAATCTATCGAATGTTAATATTATGTAGCTATCTTTTTTCAATAAAGGCCGCATTTTCTGCTTGTACCAGGTAATAAATCCCCTTTACATCCACTGGCTAGCCTAGCTTTGTATCATGTAAAGAGCAAGGACTTTTTGCGTTTTTTTTAATTGGTTAAAACAGCGATATAATCGATTATTTAAGCAGCTAAAGACTAATTGCAATTCTTGATTGATTGTTTTTTCTAAATACTTTTCTTCATCCAAATAAAAAACGTAGAATTGCAAAAAGGAGTTACTATGTTGTTAACAGATCTATTAATATCACAGGCACATTTGCATGCTAATAGCCCCGCGCTTACCATGCGGCTGGGATATCGTACAACTACGCTTACTTATGCGCAGGTATTGCAGCATGCACGTAAAATTGCACAGCTTTTAGTTGATCATGGCGTGCAACATGGCGATTGTGTGCTACTCTGTGCGGCAAATTCGCCCTGGTGGGTGTGTGCGTGGTGGGCCTGTTTATTGCTAGGAGCACGTGTAGTTCCTTTGGCGCCAGAAAATACATTATCGATGGTGCAAAAAATTTTGCACCAAACAGAAGCAAAAATCTTTTTACGTGGTTTATCAATTCGGCATGAGCTAGAAATTGCTACGTTTAGTGTAGAACATTTACCCTATCTTACGGCAAACATAAAGCCCTTTGACTTGGATTTAGTACGCAATCGTCCATTTGATTGTGCTGAGATTATGTATACCTCTGGCACTACCGGTGATCCAAAAGGGGTTATGCTTACGCATGAAAATATGATGAGCACTTGCCAGGCATTACAAGAACTTTTGCAGCTTGACGGAAAACGTGAGCGGTTGCTTTCTATTTTGCCACTTAGCCACATGTTTGAACAAGTGATTGGTTTGTTGCTTCCTATGGGTGCTGGAGCTCACATAATTTATACGCATTCTCATGCAGCAATTCGTGAACTATTGCATGAATACCGTATAACTAAAATGATAGCAGTCCCAGAATTTTTAAAGCTTATGGCAGGGCATTTAAATGGGGTCGTTGAGCAAAAACATATTGGGTGGCTTTTTAAAAAAATGCTTTATTGCGCCTCTCGCCTCGGGTCTAGGCGTTTGCGTCGTCTTTTGTTTTATCCATTACACCGTCGGTTGGGTGGTCGGTTAGACACTATTGCGAGTGGCGGGGCTCCACTAGATCCTGAGTTAGAAGTGCTTTGGGATAGGTTAGGTGTTTGGATAATGCAAGGATATGGACTAACGGAAACCGCCCCTGTTGTTTCAACTAATGTCTGGCATTCCCATAAAGTGGGCTCGGTTGGCAAGCCACTTAAACACGTGCAGGTGCATATTGCTAATGATGGTGAAATTTTAATTAAAGGCCCGAATGTTTTTGTGGGCTATTTTAAAAATCCAGAAAAAACTACTGAAAGTTTTTTATCTGATGGATTTTTTAAAACAGGGGATATGGGTTATTTAGATAATGAGGGATATTTATTTCTCAAAGGTAGAAAAAAATACATGATTTTAAGCCCTGGCGGGCAGAATGTATTTCCTGAAGATATCGAGCAAGTCTTAAATGAACATCCTGCAGTTAAAGATAGTTGTGTGGTTGGGGTTGCTAAAGGAAATGATAGCGTAGCAATCCATGCGGTTTTGCTTTTGCATAACAAGGCTATAGAATCTCTTGATCCTCTTATTGCGGAAGTAAATGACAAGCTTGCTAGCTATCAACGCATTACTGGCTGGTCTATATGGCCAGCAGATGATTTTCCACGGTCGGTAACCAGGAAAATCAAGCGGGATGCTGTATTGCAGGCACTTACCAACAAGCAAGCAGCGGTTGGGGTGGGGCCTGCGGCAGAAATTAGTGTATTAATGCGATTGGTTGCTCAAGTTGCTGGCATTTCGCTACAAGCAATAAATCCAGAAATGCTTTTAATTAATGATTTAAAATTTGACTCATTAATGCGTGTAGAACTGGTGACTTCTATAGAAGAAACCTTGCACATTATTATTGATGAATCTGCAATTGTTGCAACTACGACTATTAAAGATTTAGAATCTTTAACACAAAGCCCTCGTGTGGTCAAAAAGTTACCGATGGTAGTCGCTTGGCCGCGATCATGGTGGGCACGACAAATTCGACGAGGGTTGCAGGGGGGCCTGCGAATTGCAACCAGATGGCTTTTTAAGCTGAGGGTTGAGGGGGAAGAGCACCTTGCTCAGGTGGCGCGGCCGGTTATTTTTATGCCAAATCACGTATCGTTAATCGATCCGTTGTTGGTTTCGGCCGCACTCCCGGGGGTGCTATCGGTTAATAATGCTTATGCTGCTGGCTATGACATGCTTTATGAAGTATATCGATGGGCCGCAACATTTTTGGAGCTCAGCTATAATGCTTTTCCATTTCCTCGCCAGGAAGGGGAGAACATCAGTGCTGGATTGAGAAATATAGGCACACTTTTGGACGCAGGCTGTGCTGTCACGATTTTTCCTGAGGGGAAATTGAGCATAGATGGCTCACTACAGCCGCTTAAGAAAGGAGCGGGGCTTATTGCCCAAGTAATGCATGTGCCGATTATTCCCGTGAAAATTATTGGGCTTGAAAAGCTGGTTCCGTACGACAAACTAATTCCACGCAAACGTGGCCAGGTGGTCGTGCGCTTTGGCAAGCCGCTGATGCTTGATCCATTAATCAGTCAAGAAGAGGCCTTGGCGCAATTGACCAAGGCCATGCAAGATCTTTAGCTTAAAAATCAGCGTGTTTTGGTGTGCGAGGAAATGGAATAACATCCCGAATGTTCTCCATGCCAGTGGCAAAAAGCACTAATCGTTCCAGCCCTAAGCCAAAACCAGCGTGGGGCACTGTGCCAAATTTACGCAAGTCCAAATACCAACCATAGTCTTCGGGTTTTAAGTTCATGGCAGCCATGCGGCGTTCAAGAACATCAAGACGCTCTTCGCGTTGCGCGCCGCCAATAATTTCACCAATCCCTGGACACAATACATCCATTGCGGCAACCGTTTTTTCATCATCGTTCATGCGCATGTAAAAGGCTTTGATTTCTGCGGGATAGTTAATTAAAATGACTGGCTTTTTAAAATATTCTTCAGCTAAATAGCGTTCATGCTCTGATTGCAAATCGATGCCCCAGTTGACAGGGTACTGAAATTTCTTTGGAGCCTTTTTTAAAATTTCAATGGCATCGGTATAGGGCAATTGTTCAAACGGCGTTTTAATAACATGCTCCAGCTTGCTGATAACTCCTTTTTCAATGTATTGATTGAAAAAATTCATGTCGTCAGGGCATTGATTAAGCAAATAGGTCAAACAATGTTTTAGGTAGCTTTCAGCTAGTGCCATATTGTCGTGCAGGTCGGCAAATGCCATTTCTGGCTCAATCATCCAGAATTCAGCTAAGTGACGAGAGGTGTTTGAATTTTCTGCACGAAAGGTTGGCCCAAAGGTGTAAATGTCTGAGAGCGCGCAGGCATAGGCTTCACCATTCAGTTGGCCAGAGACGGTGAGAAAAGCAGGCTTGCCAAAAAAGTCTTGAGCATAGTCCACATGGTTGCCCGGCGTTTTGGGCACCTGGTTGAGTGGTAAAGTTGTTACCTGGAACATTTGACCGGCCCCTTCGCAGTCAGAAGCAGTTATGATAGGGGTGTGGAGGTATAAAAAACCGCGCTCTTGAAAGAACGTATGGGTGGCAAAAGAAAGCGCATTGCGTGCACGAGCTACCGCTCCAAAGGTATTGGTGCGAGCACGGAGGTGCGCTATCTCGCGCAAAAATTCAAAAGAATGCTGCTTTTTTTGTAAGGGATATATTTCTGCATCACAGACGCCAGCACCTGTAATGATTGCATCAGCAAGCTCATACACTTGCCCCTTGCCCATGCTTTTAATCAACTTACCTTTTGCTTCAATTGATGTTCCAGTAGTCAATTTGTTTAACGTTTCTTCGTAGCCAGGAGCAGTTGCTTGCATTACTAATTGTAGCCCATTGAAGGTTGAGCCATCGTTCACTGTAATAAATGAAAATTCTTTTTGGCTGCGGACTGATCTAACCCATCCTTTGATGGTGATAGTGCTGTTAATATGGTCAGGGGTTATATTTTTAATTTTAATGCGCATAGGCTACCTTTTGCAGTTAGAGAAGGCGATAAAAACACATCTATTCTACGCAGGGTAGCTTGTAGGTCAAGAAAAAGGGAAAGAATTATTCTGGCTACTTTGCAACTGGTTTAGAATAGTGGCTGTGGTAATTTTGTATGAATTCTATAACAAAATCATTGTGTCGATTTTTTACGATATTCTTTTGCTAGAGCAGGAACCCTAAAAAAGTCTGCATAGCTAGTTGGTAAGGATGGCAGAGCTGAGCTGTTTGGCAATACCTCGCTTTGTCCAGCAGTATAGAAATGTATCACTATTTTGGTGAGTTGTTTTTGAGATATCATGGCTCCAGGCCATCGCATGGCATACCATAAGCATGTGCTAAGATCTGTAATAAGTATACGAATGATACAGGGTTTAACTCCTCTATGATATTGTTCCGCGATATTTTTTAATGCGAGCACTGCATAATGATCAATCATTTCATGAATATCTTTTGCTAGCGATGAACGTCGCATGATACTGGGGGTGCTGAAATGATTAATAATACGAACAACAATATTCCACGCTGTGTTATTTTGTTCTTGAGCCACATCGGGGCGTTGTGGTTTGAGCACCTTAGATACAGCTGCAAACGCCATGTCTTCATAATCTGCTAGGCTCATCGCTCTGGTGGTAGGTATGGCTCCAAGTGAAGGGAATATTATGGTGTAAGCGATAAGGGGTAGCAGATATAGCATGATATTTCTTTCTGGCCTGTGGTAGCCTTTTTGTAAACTATAATCATAGCCTTAGGCGTGTTAATCAAAGGTTAGCTTCGAGCCTGTTCCGCCAAATGCCAGAGTAAATCTAGGGCTTGCTTCGCTGAAAGATTGTTGCAGTCTATTGCTTGTAGTTGAGTAAGTACCGGGTGGAGTTGTACTTCTAGTGTTGCTTCTGCATACGGTGCAGGTAGTACCATGCCCGGTGCTTTTTCAGCTCCTAGGTGTCTTAAAATTTCTTGTGCGCGCGTTAGAACAATAGGTGGAATTTGTGCAAGCCGTGCAACGTGTAGGCCAAAGCTTCCTTCTGTCGTGCCTGGGGCAATTTTGTGAAGAAATACAATGCTTTCTCCAACCCGCTTGCATGCGGCATGCATATTGACAATCCCTGGCATAACACGCTCAAGATGGGTAAGCTCATGGTAATGGGTTGCAAATAAGCAACGTGCTTTAATGGTGGTATGAATGTATTCCAAAATGGCTTGTGCTAGAGCAATTCCATCGTAAGTGCTAGTGCCCCGACCAACTTCATCTAAAATAACTAAGCTGTTTTCTGTTGCTTGATTACAAATGGTAGCAGTCTCTTCCATTTCAACAAAAAAAGTACTTTTCCCTTCTGCTAAATTATCACCAGAACCAATACGAGTAAATATACGGTCGAGTAGAGGCAAGCTAGCCTGCTGAGCTGGTACAAAACTGCCACACTGAGCCATAATATTTATCAAGGCTACTTGACGTAAATAAGTTGATTTGCCGCCCATGTTGGGCCCGGTAATAATAAGTGTTGATTGCTGATTATTAAGTACAGCATCATTTGGCTGAAAGTGGCCATTAGTATGCTGTTCGACAATTGGATGCCGGCCCAGAGTGATATGAATAGCTTTTTCTTCATTGAACTGAGGGCGAACATATCCATGGTCGTAAGCAACTTTGGTCAGACTAAAGAGCCCGTCCAAATAGGCGAGGCTTTGCGCCGCATGTCGCAAGTGGTGCAAATATTGCTCTACTTCATGCTTAACTCGTTCAAATACGGCTGTTTCAACTGCATCAAGTTCATGTTGTGCTTTGTAATAATCTTGCTCGAGTGCTTTGAGTTGTGGTGTTGTAAACCGTTTACGGTTAGCAAGCGTTTGCAGATGTAAAAAATCTTCTGGCACCTTATTTAAGTTAGGATTTGTTACTTCCAGATAGTAGCCAGTAATTTGGTTGTAACTAATTTTTAACGAATTAATCCCAGTACGTGCCATTTCAGCTTGTTCGAGCTGTAAAAATGCTTGCTTGCCGTTGTGAAGCAAGTGGTATAGGTGGTCAAGGTTATGGTCAAACCCTTGTTTAATGAGCTGTTGTCGGTTGCTGTCGTCATTAATACTTGTTTCGAGCAAGTTTACCAGCGCCGTAAAATCAGTTAAACGCTCACTTAAAATAGCGCTTAGTTGCGTGGGAATTGAGCTCAAAAGCGTTTGTATGGCTGGGATAATTTTTAGGGTGTCTTTTAGTGCTAAGTAATCAGGAACTAGTGCGCGCTTGAGTGCAATGCGTCCAACAATACGTTCGATATCAGCGCAGGTGCTTAAGACGTTTTGTAGTTGGTAAAGTGTTGCTACCTGTTGCTTTAGCAGCTCAATAAAATCCAACCGTTGCATGATGGCAGTTTTTTGTACGAGTGGGCGTTGTAGCCATTTTTTGATCGTGCGTGAACCCATGGCGGTTTTAGCTTGGTCGAGTACGGCAAAAAGGGTGTTCTTCCGCGTGCCGTCATGAGCATTCTGTATTATCTCTAAGTTTTTTTGGGTAGAGGCATCCAAAATAACGTAATCTTCTGGCTGGTAAAAATGAATTTGCTTGAATTGGTCAAGTGCTCCCACTTGGTTTTGTTGTAAGTAAGCGTGTAGTGTGCCCAGGCTTTGTTTAATGGCATAGTGCTTGCTTAATGCTTCTGCATGTGCAGAAAACTGTTTAGTCATCCAGCCACCTACTGCGTCTTCATTAATTTCATGTACTACGCTGGTGTAGTAACCAAGCTTTTTGAATTGTTGGGTAGCTGCAGCCACCCCAGAGACTTGCGGGAGTACTACTTCATCAGGAAAAAAGCGGATGAGCTCGGCTTCAAGCAAACGACCTGCTTCTGCAGGAATGGTAGTAGCAAAGAGTTGAGCGGTAAGTAGTTCTCCAAAAACAAGCCCCCACTGTTCAGTTCCTGGGAAACATGATAAAAAATATGACGCTGTTTTTTCTTCAAGCATAGCAGCATCGGTGAGCGTTCCAGGGGTATATACCTTGGTGACACCGCGTTGCACAACGGTTCCTGGCTGTGGTTTTGTTAATTGCTCGCACAGGGCAACACAAAAACCGCCACGAATTAATTTAGTAAGGTAGTGGTCAAGAGCATGTACTGGAATGCCACAGAGAGGAATATCTTCACCGCGATGCTTGCCCCGCTTAGTAAGTGCAATAGCCAAATACGCAGCAGCTTGTTTTGCATCGTCAAAAAAGAGCTCAAAAAAATCACCGACTTGAAAGAACAAAAGAGTATCAGGATATTCTGCTTTAATAGCAAAATACTGTTCCATGAGCGGCGTAGCTTTTTCTTGCGACATAAATAATAACCTACTGTTTTGTGTTGATTAATGATCATAGAGTATATCAGGAAATAGTATTTTTTACAGGTTGTTTTCACCTGTTGTGAGCAGATCGTACGGGGTTGTTTTGGTCGACGAAATGTGCTCTTTTTGCTACAATAAAACAGTAAGTTAAAGCACCATTTTTAAACAATATTTTTACACATGAGGTATTATGCATCGGGTTAGTGGTTTAGTAGTATTAGGGTTGTTGGTCAGTATTTTTGGTATGCATGCTTCTGTGATTAGCAGAAGCGGTGAAGCTGGCTCTAGAGTTAGCTTGGCTAGGTTGATTGCCGTAGAAGAAGAGGCAAAAAAAGACTTTGAGTTTGCTCGTGCAGCGTCTGTATCGCCTTCAGAGGGAAGAGGAGTTCTTCTTAGACCTATCCCAGAATCAGAAGAACTTAATTCGAGTGTGATCACAGCACGGCAAACATATGAGCAAGCGCGCCAGGCAACGATTGCGTATATGTGCCGTTGTTGTCCTGATGTGCGTAGTGCAGAACAAGCCCTTGCTGTTGCAATAGACTATGCAGTTGATGTTAAAAGCTACCGCACTTTATATCTTGCTGCTTTAGCGACTGCCAAAATAAAAAGAGCGCAGTTTAATAAGGCTTTTGAGCAGGGAAAACAAATGCTTCTTTCGCGAGAAGCAGCCGAAGCTGTGCCGGTACAGCAAACGCGTCGGCGTATGCGACAAGCTTAAAATATAGCTTTATACACCCCCGCATGTTTAGAGTAATGTGAACCAATTAGTGCTTTGTTTTATCACTAAGGAGAATGACGATGCAGAAGGGCGTTCTGTTGCTCATGTGGGGGTTGTTTTTTTGTATTGCCTCATTATTCAGTGCGACAGCAACCAGAAGGGCTGCTGCGGTTGGGAATGAAAAGAAAAAAATATCTTACTGTGGGTTGTGCAGCAGTGATGCGACCCTGCTGCAACTACGTAAAAATATTAACGCCGATAGGGCATACCTGCAGCGTGCAAAAATATTGCCCGTTTTCTACAACAGCAAATCAATTTTCGCTTGGACGCTTACTGATATTGCAGAGCAGCAGGCCGTGTTCGATGAGCGCGTTGCACAGTTGTATGCGGCTGAATCCTTTCCAGTATGCAGTTGTGCAGAATTATAGTCTCATGAACTGGCTATGCTATTGTTTCAGAGAGTCCATGTTCAGCGGCTTCAAGTTTTGCGGCTATTGAGAGGGAGCCTCGTCTTATGGCACATTCGCGTGGTGTTTTTCCATCTATCCCCCTTAAGAAGGGGTCTGCTCCAAATGCGAGTAAGCAATCTACCATAGCTTCTTTGCCGGATTGCGCTGCCATGTAGAGTGGCGATGCCTCAAATTCATTTTTGCTATTTATACAGCCACGATCATGCTCAAGAATGGCTTGCACGCATGCTTCGTGTCCTTTTAGCACTGCGATATGTATAGGTAGTCGGTTTATTGCAGTTGCAATAAATGGATTTGCCCCATGACTAAGAAGAAGCTTAACCACGTCAGGTTTGTTATAAAAAACTGCTTTATGTAGAGCAGTGGTTGGTGTATGAGCCTCAGGGTAATAAATGTTATTTATTCCACCAACAGCGCCAGCATCTAAAAGAGCCTTAATTACTTCAAGGGCACAATGTCTAACCGCAAGAAGCAAAAGCGGCTCTTGCGTATTGTCTGTATCAAAAATGGTGGCACCATTATCGAGAAGTGCAAGAATGATATGTATGCTGCAGCCAGTCGTAATTGCTAGTCGTAAAGGCCTTGTTTCTTGGTTGTTTTTTAATATAATTTGATTTGCATCTACCATTCTGCTGCGTAATATGCTGCTTACAGTAGCTTCATCTTTAGCCATAATTGCATTGGTTAATGCAAAAAGCATTTCTTCTGAAGGAGTCAAAAGTGCTGTTGCTGGTAAATAAACTTGCTGATCAATAAAATATTCTAGACATTTTTTGCTGTTATATTTTGTAGCGATATCAAAGATAGTATGTGTATTGTCATCATATTTGATTGCTGTTGCATCTTCATGGCTAAGGAGTAATGGCAGGACTGAAACATGATCATGTTCTACTGCTAATTCCAAAGGGGTTTTGCCATCTAATGTTTGTTTTGCCCCAGCTTTTAGCAGGGCGCTAATAGCTTGTATATGTCCATGTTTAGCGGCAATGTGTAAGGCAGTTTGGTTCGCGTAGATTCCTTTTCCTGTGGCGTTTATTGCTGCACCGTTTTTTAATAAATAGCTAATTAATTCTGGGCGATTATTCATAGCAGCGTAGTGTAGTATTGAAAGACCTTTTTTTGTTTTTACATTAGCACCGACAGGCGTGATACTGCTAAGGTGGCATTTAGTTATGTCTAGATCATCATCTGGGTCAAGTTCTGCGCGGCAGATAATGTGTTTTAAGCAGGCTGCTTCTTTAAGCACTCCCCTAGGAAGAAACAGTTTTGTTAATGTTGAAAAAGGGACATTGCTGCTAAGTACATATTCAAAAAAATGTTCGTATTCATCAAGGATGATTCCAGTATGATAGACTATATCTACGGGCAATAATGGAGCTTCCTTGAAAACCTGCAGCGCATTGCTCATATAGCTATTGTGGCGCACAAGTTCTTCTGGGGTTAAGTCGCTTACTGCTCGCCCATTCAACAAGGCTAAGTCTTTTTTGTTGTAGTCTTGGAATGCTGTAGCGCTTTCAGAAGCTGTGCGTGCTCCAATTCTTTTTAGATAGCTAAAAGCATTTCCTCTTGCTAGTTCAATTAATGATTTTTTGTTTGCAAATACAGTGTGTTTGAAATCAATCTTATACTCTTTGCGCAACGCTTTTAGTATGCTACAAACTGCGTTAGCATTCCCAGCGGTTGCAGCATAAACGAGTGGCGTGAATCCATTCAGATCTTCCCAAAAAATATTTGCTCCATGAGCTAAAAACGCATCAATTATTCCAGGAGTGGAAAGCTGGGCGGCGATATGAAATAAGGTAGGCTTGGGCTTGTCCATTGTATATAGCGTATTAGGGTTAACTCCAGCCTCAAGGCACTCATTGATTGTTGCTAATCTTTCACTATCTCTGGTAGTATTTCTGCTGATCAAAGATGCTTCTGCCATATATTCTTCCTCTTGTATATCATTCATTGTTCGTTTGAGGCATTCAATTTTTGCTTGCAGCGGCGCTCCTGTTAGGCGCAGCGGGGTTGCCATTAATTTTGACTCATCTTCTATGGCACAGAGTCCGCTAGTTCTTTTTTTGCACTGGATGCAGGAAACATAACCGTTGATGCCAAGGGTGCTATAGCAATCAGTACAGAGGGGTTTTTTGCAGCAAGCCGTAATAGTTTCTCTTTGTGGAGCAAAGCAAAATATGCACTGTGGAGCATCATCGTCTTCATTAAGCGCTTCATTACTGAGCTGCGTCGCTGAAGTAATAGGGCTTTCTGCTGCTGTATCAATATTATCATCGGTTACATCTAGTGCTGCAGGAGTAGCGCTAGAGGCTTTTTGATGCAAGCGGATGGTTGTTGTTCCTCTGGATGTTCCTATGTGCACTACTTGTTTTGCATCTTCATCATCAGAATCACTATAATCTACAAGGCGTATGTTTTTTCGTCTCTTTTCTAAAGGACGACAAGGAGCTGTTGTATCTCTATCGTGTTTACCTGCTGTATGGATATAATCTATAAGTCCTGTGAAGAATATGAGAAAAAGAAGTAATTTTTTCATTGTAAAGCCCTGTAAGATATATTTATTAAGCTACCATATACTTTCTTGCCTAGTGTATTAATATTTTTTCAATTTGTCAATAATGGCAAATGTGAAGCGCTATATACGTTGTTTAGGGGGGGCTGTACAGCGGAAAAGGACTATGCTTGGTATTTAATCAGGAGAGATAACGATGGAGAAAGTTCCGTTTTCATAAGCTATTGGGGCCTCCTGCCTACGGCACCAGCGCCATAGCTGCTGTGCACGGCTACTGGCTATTTCATACACCCAGGCAGTGGCAGTAGGCGTAAGAGCAAGGCTGATGCCAACAAAACTTATGCTTGCTAGCCACGAGTTTGGCAATACCATAAAAAAAAGATGTGCTCCCTCGCGGATAATAATGCCTGAACATATACCCATCCCAATACCACGGGTAAGATCGCCCAGCGTAAGCGTTCTCCCTCTTGCGTGCCTACGCAGTGCGCTTTGTGCTGCTGTGGCTGGTAAGGCGATCGCGGTTTGTGCCAAAAGACTAGCGAGAAATGGATAGGGTATATCATGGCGAATTAATTCATCAACAGAAATGCCAGCACTGATGACGTGAGGAAGTAAAATATGCATTTGCTCTACCCCAAGAGTAGAAGCAATACGTGTGAAAGTGTCCACCAACCCTTGCTGATATGCTGGCGGCAAAAGGTAGTTGTATGTACTTCGTATGCGATTGATGATACGTGAGCAGGCATGCTGTTGATGGTAGGTGCAACAAACAAATATGAAAAAAAGTAACAGTTTTTTCATGGCTTATTCGTTAAAATGAAAATTGCCTTCAGTCGCGATTTCGTTTAGTTTTTTGCGTGCTGTGTGTTTTGCATCGCGATCTAGAAATTTTTGGTCAACTTCTTGTGTTGCCTGTTTACCAATTGCACACATTATCTCAACTTTAAAGCCATCAGGAATGTTAAGATTTTTACATGTTTTTTCATAATCAAAACCAGACATTCCATGTGCTGATAGCCCATTCATAGTTGCTTGTAAACAAAGACTCATCCATGCTGCGCCTGCCTCAAAAGAATTGGTAATTGATGGAGAATTATCAGCCATTGTTCTTTTTGATATTACGACAACGAGGACGGCAGCATTTTTTGCCCAGGTTTGATTTGCTGGTACCATAAGATCAAATAGTGTTTCCCATGCAGGGGTGTCTCGATGTGCATAAATAAATCGTGTTGGCTGGTTATTATAGCTTGATGTGGACCAACGAGCTGCTTCGAAGAGTATCATTAATTGCTCATTAGTAATGGGTTCGCTCGTCATAGCATAAGCTGATTGTCGCTGTAAAAAAACTTCTTTGATAGCAAAGTCAGCTGTTCGATTATTGCAAATCATAATAGCCCATTCAATCCCTTTTTATATGCGTGATTATTTATGGTATTAGTTTTATATTAACTTTTCTAAAATTAATTAAAACTAAATTAATTATTTCATCACATGGCTCACAGGGGCGTTGCTACATGTTATTATTAAATTGCTTATTTCAGGCGGCATGTATACCTCTCATAGCACAAGATAGATCTATTCACTAGCCTTTTTTTTAGTGGTTTATTAATTGTGATCATGATGTGATGGTGTAATATTGTTTATGGTAGCATGAAAAAGCGGGTGAAATTTATTTAAGCAGGGTGCTGTGTGAAGACTATTGTTTATGTGACCTCTAATGCTGGCAAATTTGTTGAAGTTGAGCGCTACTTTCAGCGGCATGCTCCTCACATTAATTTGGTGCGTGCTGATGTTGATATCGAAGAAATACAATCGATGGACCAAGATACCATTGCGCTGGATAAAGCACGCAAAGCGTGGCAGCAGTTACGGGTGCCATTGCTCATTGATGATGCGGGTATTTACTTTAATCGGTGGCATAATTTTCCGGGGGTACTCACTAAATTTGTGGTACAGGGTTTGGGGATGGAAGGGATCAAGCGTTTGATTGATGAAGACGACACCGGCTATTTTCGGTTGTTGCTGGTGTATGTTGATGAAGGCGGCAACCTGCATCCCTTTGAAGGGCGCTGTGATGGGCGATTAACCTCACGCTATCGAGGAACTGCTCATGAAGGGCTCCCCTTTGATGTATGCTTTATACCTGATGGATTGGATAAAACGTATGCACAGATAAATTTTGATGACCCACTATACGAACATTATTTATATCGAATTCGTGCCGTGCAGGCGTTTTTACACTGGGTTAAGTAATATACATTTTACTAAAATTCATTTTAAAAATTCTATTAGGGTTTAGTGTTGCGACCTGGCGGTTGCCATAATATCTTTATTTGCTATTATGAATATAGTATTTTGCCAAAGCCGAGCCTTAGCTCTATTTTCTACGAAACATTTTTTAGGAGGTTATTTATGAATCTTAATAAAAGAACCATTTTTTTGCTGCTTGTAGGTAGCTTATTTGCTCCGGCGGTTATTTTTGGTAGTGATAAAGAAGGATTTACTATTCCTAAGTCGTTTTTGATTGAAGCTCCTGGTAAAGCTATTTCTGGCCCTGCCCGGGCAAGCAGTGATGCCATGAAAGCTCGTCGTAAAAAGCAAGCTGCAGGATGTACCGACCCTATAGCAAAACATAATGAGGCAGTGAAAAAACAGCAAGACAACGCTAGAATGTGGCATTTGGAAGAAGAATCAAAAAATTTAGCTGTCGCAATGAATGGTTTAGTAGCTAAATATCCTTCTACCCCTGCTCCACGTGGTGACGTAGGCAGAGCGCTTGCTTCTATTTTGAATACCCCGGATTGTTTTTTTGATATCAATAAAGCCCATGCTTCTCTAAAGATAAATGATAAATATTGTACCCCATTGCAGTTTGCAACTTTTTATCAGCAAAAAGAAATCATAGCTATGTTTTTTCGTATAAAAAGACATCAAGTCTCTCTATCTGCTCTTCCTCGAAAGAGTGATATGCCGGAAGAAGGATCTATTTATGAAGAAAATCCATTTGCTATAGCGCGTAGAATAAAGGCAGAAAAGCCTGCATGTCCAATAGCTGCAGATATTTTGAGGATGTTTGAAGAGTATCAAATTTCTTCAGTTGAAAAAGCAATGGTTAGTTTTTCCGTAGCGGTTTAAGTTTTTTGGATGAATTCAAGAATTATTAGTGTTTTATTATAAATCTGTTAATTTTAATAAAATTTGACAAATTGAACTTGTTTATTTAGGTTGAATTCAGGTTTATCAATAAAATAATCTATTTATTTGTGAGGTTTATAATGAAGAATTTCAGTTTAATGGTTGTGTTGGCTACGAGC
>CAIKAH010000020.1 GCA_903825355.1 uncultured bacterium
CAGCCGTACACTTACCTTGCAAGCAAACTGTACCACACGCTTTTCACAAAGAATGCCTTGTAAATTGGTTTAAACCAACCATAGAAAAATTAGACATCCCTACCTGCCCAATGTGTAAAGAAACGATTACCGGTGACAATATGCCACGTGAACTTATTGGTGCTTTCCCTACCGTTGATCCCATCAACTTACTCTTCACTGGCGCTTTTAACGGCTCCACCGAATTCGTGCAACGCGCTCTTGATATGGGCCTTAATGTAAATACCAAAAAACCTATTAATCCTGAGGATGACGAGTATGATGGATGCACTGCCCTTCATATAGCCGTTGATCAAGGCCATAGTGACGTTGTCTCCCTCTTACTTGCTCATGGCGCAGAGGTCACCGCAACAGACACCACAGGGTGGACCCCTGTCCATTTTGCTGCCATGCGCCCTAAGGGTGCAATACTAGAGCAACTCATTGCGCAAGCTTCTGCGCTAAGGATAGACGCTAGAGCTATAAGAAATAAGAATGGATTATTGCCCCTCCATATTGCTACTCAATACGACAACGTAAAAAATATAGAAATTCTACTTGGCGCCGATAATCTCATCGGCCCTACGCTAGATGATGACATTATAAGAGCACTTGACTTTGCCGTGAAGATTAAGAATAAATCCTGCCTTCTTGCACTCATCGCACGGCTTGATACTGTAACAAAGACAGACTTGTTCTTCGGTGCTGTTGTTAATAGAGATTTAAAAATGGTAAAATGCCTTACAGAATTAGCAGGCATTAATATAAATGCTACAATTGATGACGGTAGCACAGCCCTTATGCTTGCAGCGAAAGTGGGCGGGGTAGAAATTGTTGAATATCTTACTTCATTTCCCAGCATTGATATAAACGCTAAAAGTCATAGCGGTAAAACAGCGCTTGATTTCGCACAAGAACAAAAAGCTTTTGAGATAAGAACTCAAGAAGGAGGATATCGTAACGCAACCGTTGACCGCATCATCGCTACGCTTACCTCCTTAAATAGCAACAAAGCCTTGCTAGAGACTGAAGCGGAAGCAACACTGACAAAGAAATAATTCAAACTGAAACAAAAGCCCAAGCTCATTTTGGGCTTTTTTCCCCTTTTTTTACGCAAACTATTTTTTTGGCCCCCAACTGCTAGAGTAATTGCTCAGCATGATTGTAACATATGATTGGGTGGGGCTTATCTTGTTAAATCACATTATTTTTTTTATCTGGGCATTTATGCCCACACTTTTTGCTGCAACACTATCGCCAGAGGTACAAGCAGTAGTTGATCACTATGCTTCGCCCGCGGTATATAATGCTTTTATTACTAAAGGCGAAAGTGTGGCACAGCAGTTTACTGAGCCTGCTTTTATTGACCACTTTGTGCACGCTGAAGAGCGACGCAAAGAAGCGTATATGAATTGGTACAATACTCCATGTTTCGGAGAGCGGCCGTTAGCCCCCTCCTGGAAACCATCACTACAAAAAGGCGACATCGCCTGTGTCGGCATAGCAGCTGCCGGATGGGGGCTTGAATGGTTACTCTACACTAGTGCTCACCAATTTTTTGTACAAGCGTATTGTCAGCACCTGCAAGCAACGGAACCCGATACACTATTTTACGCCTACAAACAAAAAAAGCACTGGGCAACGCTGGTTGCTCTTGCTGCCATGAGCACCGTTGCTAGCAGTGCATTCAGCTACAGTACCAAAAAAATATATTTTGATAGCTGGCTGGATAGTGAGCATCAGCACCGCAGTCTCGTACACGTACTGCCAAGATCAGTCAAGCAGCATCTCCTCCAGGCCATTAACCCACAAACATGGTTTGACACCTGCAATGAGTGGTTTGATTATTTTGGCATGCTGCCTGAGTGGAGCAAAACAACCTTAGTGCATTTTAGTAAAGGGTTAATCTGCAACATTGCCTGCCTTATTTGGTACGAGCGCACTATTCTTGCTCCCCACTGGGAAGAAGAGTGCAAAAAAATAATCACTCATGGAGGGAATATAAAAACACACTTCCCTACAACTGAAGAACAAGAAGCCTTTGTCAGCCAAGCCCTTGCACTACCTTTTTTGCCTTGGCTAAAAAATAAGTACTATGTCACCGCCTGCTGCAATACCTGCGTGAGCGGGGTGCTAGCACTTACTTCTGCCTACAAGGCCTACAAAACATTGAAACCTATGATACAGGAGCATCCATGTTCACACGCAGTATAATTATTTTACTATTAAACCTCCTTACTTGCCCCGTCTTGTGGGCAAGCATATTGCAAGACCATGCACAATTTGCCAACAGCGGTATGCGCAATATGCATATTATGCTTGAAGACCGCTTAGAAAAGCGCCGCGATGCTATCAAGCTTGAGCTTGCTCGAATCAGTAAACTGTACGACAGTGGCAAAATGGGAGCAGCAACATTTGAAACACAAAAAAACCTGCTTGTTAAAGAGCTAGATGATATGCAAAAAAGTGCCGACCAGGTTGGCGCAGCAGCTACTAATATTATTACTAATGGCTTTGCTGCCGTCATGGCAATAGAACAAAAGCGCCAAACAGCAGAAGAAGACCGCAAAACAGCTATCGCGGCTGCTGCAGCCACACAAGCAGTTGCTGATGAAGGAGCAATGAAGCGCCTTCAATTTTTGACTGAACCACACGTGCTCCTAACCGCAGTAAAATACGGCACTATTGCTGTAGCAGGCGGCACTGCTGCGTACTTTGGTACCAAGGCCACAGTAAAATACGTTGAACAAAAATTAGAAAAACAGCCAGCAATTGTACAAGAAACTTCACGCGTAGGCATACTCTCCCGCGCAGCAACCACTATAACTTCTTGGTGGCAGGGGCACAAAAAAGAAAAACCGGCCCTCAGCAAAGACCTTATATTTGCCCCAGAGGTACAGAAACGCTTTGAAGCTATTGGCAACCGCACCGGCGAGCTCTTTGGCATGGGGCTACCGTTTCCGATTACGCTTTTATCAGGTCCGCCAGGCACCGGTAAAACAGCATTTGCTCGTTGGCTTGCTCATAACACAGGCATGGACTACGCTCTTATGGCAGCAAGTGATTTACTACAATTGCCCATGGGAGAAGATATTACACAATTGCGCGAACTATTCGCCTGGGCAAAAACATGCCCAAAGGGCATGATCATTTTTATTGATGAAATCGATGCTATTGGGTTTGACCGCAAACGTAACCCCGACCGCCGCGTAGTTATTTTATTAACTGAGCTTTTAACACTCATGAGCGATCCAGAAACAAAACGCAACTGCAAAATAATTATTGCTACCAACCGTAAAGAAGATCTTGATGAAGCATTGAGAGATCGGGCCAAAGGAGAAGACATTTATGTTGGCCTACCGGCTCAAGCTGAACGTGAACAGATCTTTAAGATTTACCTGAATAAGTGTATTGTTGATTTTAAGGTCCCAATCAAAAAAGAGGGCAAACAAACACTGATTCCACTCACACTCGATGCTGATGTAACCGATGAAGTTATTGCACAAGCTGCTAAGAAAATTGACGGATTCTCTGGAAGAAATATTGAACAGATGGTACAGCAAATGCAAATTGAATGCTGTTTTAGCGACTATGTGCTCAATAAAGCCTTATTTATGCAAGTGGTAGATACAGCAATAAAAGATAGGGCTAAGAGTTAATCTGGGCTTTTATAATTTAATTAGAGTGCTTTTTAGTCGCTCATGGTGAGCCTGTCGAACCACGCCCCGTTAGGGGTGGAAGAGCGACCTAAAGTTACTTTAACTCCGCTTTCCCACCTCCCTTTGGTCGGCGTCCTTCGACAAGCTCAGGATGAGCGGGAACGCAAATTCTCGCAACGAGACAAGAAAGAGCGGATCTCAATAAACAAGTCTTCTTCACCAGGCCCCGCCACTACCCAAATAGTTTGCGGGGCTTGTTAATTCTTAATGCGCTCGCAAACAATCAAAAAATCCACGACAAACATCAGGAGATGCACTCAAGCGCTCAATATCTGTCCAGCGATCATTTGGATTAACTGGTAATGGACCAATAGTCCGTGAAAATTTGTTCAGCCAAACAGACCCATGCCTCATCAAAAGCTGCGATACCCAATCAAAGCTGGAAACATCGCGAATTTTTGAAAGCATTAACACACACGAATGTGTCACTGGTAAATCCTGTTGATCAAACCATGGCTTATGTGCCATGTATTCGCTATTAAAGGTTAATAACTGCACCGGCTTAATTGCTCCAGCTAACCGATGATGAGGATTACTCAGACAACCGGTAAGTCCTTTGATCAGGCCATTATAAAACCATGATGTTTTAATGCTGGGCTTATAGCACATCACATTGCACTGTGGAACAACATGTTCAAATGATTTCTTTAAGAAAGTTCCTATTTTTTCAGCCTCTTGCTCAAGAAATCTATAGTACGAGGCTGCTTTGCTATGCTTCATCAGAAGCAACGGACGATCACGCAAAGCAACCGTGCCCCACGGCAATCGCAACTGCCGTACAAAACGCTGAAAAGATAACGCATCAAACGTCATCATCGAGGTAAATGAGGGAGACTTTTTACGCAAATACATTTCCAGATCAAGTACCACTCCACTTATTGGCACATTATGTGAAAACTGAGGGTCTTGCCATAGCTTAACCAACACCCTAAAAGGCTTGGTTATTTCTTGTTCCCAAAAATGCTTATCAATGGGTACTGGAATATCTTCGTAAGCATTCTCATAGAGATCCATTGCATAGCGTGACAACTGAGGCGCTCGCACATTGTTGGTAATTTCAAAGCCAATATATAAATGAGGCAAAGGAACCTGTGCAGCACTATAGCCTTCACGCAGACACTTGGTAAATGTTTGCAGGGTTGCTAGGTAACGTTCTTTCCTATCCGCATAGCGCCCAATAGGACTAAAGTATTCATGCGGATTTGCTGTTATCCATAAGCTATCTAATCCTGCAGCAATCATATTTTGTACTAAATCATAACGCTCCTGTTCGCGCCTCCTTGCTTGCTCAGAGCCAGAGAGAAGATCTTTTTGCTCAAGCGGCGCAAATACGTCAAGATCCATCCATGCAATTTTACGCTTTCCTGCCTGGCTTTCTTCTGGGTTAGCAAAAGCAATCTCTGTAGCTGCACGAGGAGGCGATGGCGCCACCAGAGTACTGAGACTAGCGCTTGTGGTTTTCACCGCCTCAAGATCTTGTTTTTGCGCAAGCGATAGTACTTCCCACATCATGCGGTGCACTTGCTGAAGCATCTCAAGACGTAGCCCAATATCAATTGGGGTAACATGATAATTTTCAGTAATGCCAGCAAATGACAATATGCTTGATGTCGTTATAAAAATATGATTTTTATGTAATTGATTATACCAATACAAACCGTAGGGTAATGTCTTTTTCACAATCGGCGTACACTGGGTCATCCGCGGTAATAACAAAACATTCGTTCGTTTACTCGTAAGCACCGATTGCATTTGATCAACATCAAGTTCAATGCCTCCCCGTGGACCGTTCAGCGTTGTATCGAATTCCCGAGGACGTGATTCTAATGGCGTAGTTAAAAATATATTAGTTACATAAAAAAATGATTTTAAATCAATTAATCTTTGCTCTTCGTTCGTCACCAGTGCACTTGACGTATCAAACGGGTAAGCCAAAATACCTTCAGGTACTTTAAGCCCTAGTGGAGCAAAAACAGGGGCACAAGCTTGCATTACATTCATACCTTGCGTTGCTCGCAAGGGAGGAAAGATAAGGCCCATGAGCATCCCTGGCTTTTGTGCAACATGATAGAGCGCTTGCAACACTTTAACGCATACATGCGATTTTGTTAGTGCCTCTAAAAATTCTACGCCAAAAATAAAAAATACTGCTTGATTGCGGAGCAAAAATAAGTCATCAAGAGAAGTATCTAAGAATTTATCAAGTGAATGGTAGGTGACCGTATAGCCAAGATGTTCAATAATATCAAACACGGGCTTATAAAACCACGCCTCACGCTCTGTAGTATCAATTACAGCAATCGTTTTATCTGCTATAGCATCTGCTGGCGTAAAAAATACATGCAATACTAATGCAAAAAAAAGCCTCTTCATCCCCACCCCTCCAGCAACGTTACTCTTCAGGCACAGTTCGTAATCGTAATTGAGCTATTGCTTCCTCAGCACTCTGCTTAACGCCAATGACAGAAGCTTTGAATGATGCAACCTCTGCTTTCATCTGAGCTTTTAATTCTGCAGTTAGTCCCATTTCATGCGCCAGGTTCCGCATAGCTGCTTTAGCCTCACCGGCTCCTCTTATCACACGCACTACTGTTTCTCTGCTTAAAACCCCATCAGTTACTCTATGTACCGCTTCCGCTGTAGCTTTTTCACGTAGCTTGTCAGCAACTAATTGTTTAACATTGGCATCTATTTTAAGCTCATCTTTAAGAAAAGTGTCTACAGGAGCAATAATCTTTTCAAGCGCAACATCCCCACCAACATTATTATAAAATTTATTGATAAGTTCAGTAAGCTTAGTTTCTATTTCTTCTTGTAAGCTTTTTTTGATCTTATCGACTATCGTTTTTTTTGCATCAGCTAACTTTGTTTTAAGTAATACCTTTAATGAGGCTGTTTTATGAGATTTGACCTGCCCTCCTACACTAGGAAGAATTCTGTCTGTTATTGCCTCAACTCCAGCCCCAACGGCTGTGCCGTCAGTCAATTTTTTAGCTAATTTTTCAGGGATATGATAATCTGCCAAGGTAGTGCCAAACTCATCTTTAAGGGCAGCGTTAACCTCTTTAGCTACGTCCATTGCAGCAACATCACCCCCCGCATCTTGTATAGCTTTAGTAATAACAGCAGTAACATTATCATTAATAATCTTACTTACAGCAGAACGCATACCGGTTAAAACTACTTTGCGCACCGCAGCTTTTGCCTGCTGAGCTTTTACCCTTGCTGCAGCAGCAAACCTGCGCAGAGGAGGCAAAGATTTCAAATATTGCGCATCACTAGCAACGATGGGGGTTGCTTTAGTCGTAGAAGTATCTCCAGATAAACCAACAACGGCAGGAACAATTTTTTTATCTCCTGCAGTGATTTGAGCTGCAGCTCTTTGCTTATCACCTACGTTTTTAGCTGACGTAAAACTTGAATCAGAAGCAGCAAGCCATTCCTTCATTGAAAATGCTGGTAAATCAGCACTAGGAACCGTCTGTTTAGGAATTACAAAGTCATGTATAGCAATGGGTGGAGCCGCCATGCCACGATCATCGTCGTCTGATACAAAAGATTTTTTAGTTTTTAATGATCCAGAACGCAAAATTTGCGAATGCTTTCTCTCTGGCGGAGTAGGCCCGAGTAAATCATCAAAACTAGTATCGACTGGTAATGCTTCAAAAGCTTGCCGCGCCTTAAGCTTCCTATCTGCCACATTTGCTTGTTGTTTGGCAGTAAGTTCAATGCTAGAACTTTGCTTCTTTAGCTTTAAGCGCTGATCGGTAGAAGCTGCTACAGAATAAATAACACTAAAAAAGGTAATCAATATCTTAATTTTCATAAGGCCCCCCAGCCGGTATATTTTTCAACTATACCGGCTGGGGGGCCTTAATCACAAGATTTAGCTATTTTTGGCTATCTTTGTTGCCGCAAAAGAACGCAGCAATTCTTTGCTTTCTTCATCTAAGCTAAAACGTTTAAGCCGTTCATCGCTACGGCTATAACGAATTCCTACACAATCAATACCCATACTGACAATCATATTGACAATTGATTCTAAATAGTCAGGACGATCGTCCACTACAATAATACGTGTTGGCTTTAAATCAAAATGCTTAATTAATGCCTTAATAGCACGATCTTTAGCATGGGTTTGATTACCAATTTTATCAGTATCTCTCGAACCACCACAGAACATCACCCCATTTACAAAAATATTTGGATGATCGATAGGAAATGAGACGGCATCCTCTGTGATGGGCGCTGCAGAAAAATCTATGCCCATCTTACGTAGGTTATCTAACGTAATATCTATTAATTCTAAGCGACGGGCAGTTAAGCCAATGACCGGAACTCCATCTTTTTGTAACTCTTGAATAATACCAGCAGTTGCTTCTTCTACTGGTTTAAAAGGCGTCTTAAGCTGCGCATCAACATACATTGGAATTACCCAACTATCCAATTCTTCGCTCTTTAGCTGATGCTCTTTTTTACCATAAAACATCATATGGTTAATCCATTTATTACTACCAAACTCAGTTGGATGATCAATGTGTAACAACGTATCATCAACATCAAAGATAGCCATACAACCTGGAACAACATACTGTTTTACTGACTCAGTTGAATGATGTTCAACAATCATTTTGTGTGCAGGAGGAGCTAATAGTGCTTTACTTTCTTCATCAAGGACATATTCCTTCATCTTTTCATCAAGACACGAATAACGAACCCCAATAAAGGCACAGCCTAAATCGGTTGCAGCTTGCTTAACCGCCTTTAAATGCCGCTCTTTATCATCAACAAAAACAATTTTCTTAGGCTTAAAAGGAGCAGCATTTAGCAATGCTTTGAGCGCATCACCTTTACTATTGGACGCACAAAACATCACTCCTTTGTAGAGCCGTGCTTGCTCTTTCGGTAACACAAAAGAAATATTGTATGGTGTAATACTCGTTACGGAGAAATCAATTCCTATAGAATCAAGTTGCTGTGCTGTACTTTCAGCAAGCGTAGCTCCCCGTGTTGTAAGCCCCATTACCGGAATTTGTTTTTTTTGTAACGCATGAATAAGCGCAATAGTATTTTCTTCTGCAGGCAACACAGTAGGCGCCTGTCCCATGAGAGACTCATATAATGGCACTATTGCATTAGCAGCACCATGATCATCATGGCCCAACGTACGTGCATGATTCCACATTTGTGTAAACCAAAAATCATTAATTTTACCAGGCACCTCAAAAACCGTCTCGTCTAAATCAAAAAGTACTAACGTATCTTGCGAATCTACATGCTCATGCACCACGCTAATTATGGGCGATTCAATAATCTGTGCATTAGTATAAAATGTGGTAGTTAATAGAAGGACTAAAAGAATATTTTTTATGTACATGATAGGGTTCCTACAGTAATCTGAACTACGTTATTTACCGCGGTTAGTGTACACAGAATGAGAGAAAAAATCGAGGAACAAGCTTATGCAATATGCATTATCGTTCTTGCTTGGTATAGCACTATGCCTAGCACCAGGATGCAGCAAATCAAACAGCAAGGCTTCTAATGAAATTATCCAAGCATCGGTTCTGAGCGATACGTGGTATGCGCATGATCCTAAAAGGCTTACTGACGAATTAAATAATTATTTTGCTCTTGCAGAAAAACATTTTGCTCTTAATGCTGATAACACTAGTCCTGTACAAGCCTTGGTGGTACCCCATGCCGCATATTATTATTCAGGACTCTGTGCTGCAACGGCCTATCAATCCCTGCTCAAACCAAGCCCTGGACGTTTTAGTTTTGGCACCAGAAAAAACACGTCCATCAACCGCGTAATTATTTTAGCTCCAAACCATACTATGTTTCACCAGGGCATTGCGCTACCATACTGCAATGTGTTTGAAACTGTACTAGGAAAAGTTGCTGTCGATACTGATGCCATTAAACAGCTTTCAAAAACGGCCCCTTTTGTTGTCTCTGGCGAAGCATATCTGCATGAGCATGCCATAGAGATGCAGTTACCCTTTTTACAAACTACCATAGACAAATTCAACATAGTGCCTTTGATTATTGGTCACCTTACGCCCGAACAACGAGTTGCTGCCACACGGGCATTACATGATTTAATCGATGACAAAACGGTATTAATTGTTAGCAGCGACTTTACACATTTTGGCCAAAGCTACGGCTTTCAGCCTTTTCTAAAACATACCCAATTGAATATTCGTAAAATTGACTCTTTTGCGCTACAAGCCCTCAGCATACCTTCACTTGCTGCCTTTGAAGAGGTCCTTCAAACAACCAAAACAACGGTGTGTGGTCAAGAACCTTTGCGTCTTTTGTTAACTCTGTTTGATACCAAAACTTATGCCGATATTCATGCAGAAACAAGCTGCTATTACACTTCGGCACAAATAACCATGGCCCGTAATAAATTGAGTAATGAAATAAATATTAAAGGCCTGTACAGCGTTCCTGATGACAAACAAGCTGAACAATCGGTAAGCTATGCGGGTATTATTTATCGCAAAACAGCCCCTCCCGAAACAACAACTTTTTCATTTAATGCTTTTGAAAAAACAGCACTGCTTGCTAGTGCGCGCGCAACCATAGAGAATCATTTTCTAGATCAACCAATTCCAGAATCATTGCTCTATCCCCTCATTACACCAGCCTTTGAACAGAATCCTGGCGTGTTTGTAAGTCTTAAAATACAACCAGAGGAACGACTACGTGGGTGCATTGGCCATGTAACCACAGAGGCACCTCTCTATAAATCCGTGCATGATCTGAGTTTAGCTGCAGCATTTAGAGATAATCGCTTTCTTCCACTAGCCCCTGGCGAATTTAGTGATGTTACTATTGAGCTTTCACTCCTCACTCCACCTCGGCCAATTACTTCTTCTGAAGAAATTGTACTAGGAAAACATGGTATTATTCTTGAAAAACGTGATCGCAATAGTAAAGTGCTTGGCGCGGCATTGTTCTTACCGGGCGTTGCGCGTGAATATAAATGGACACTTGAAGAGACGCTTACTGAGCTGAGCATGAAGGCAGGATTACTACCGAATAGCTGGCGCGAAGATACTGCATTCTCTGTATTTGAAGATTATGAAATCAAAGAGAATAAAGAAGAAAACAAATCATGAATAACTATGTAATTATTGGTTCAAGCGCTGCCGGTGTTGGAGCCGCAGGAAAATTACGCGAGCATGATCAAGATAGCCGCATTACCATGCTCACGGCAGAAAGCGTACCCCCCTACAACCGCTGTTTACTTGCTGATGTGCTTGCTGGCAAAAAAACAACTGCTAATATTGGCTTGAAAGCTGCCGCTGCTTTTGTTGACAAACATATTGATCTACAACTGAATAGCTTTGTTGAATATATTGATACAAAAAACCAGCGCGTTACCATTAGAGGCGACAGATCCATCCCTTATGACAAGCTACTTATTGCTACCGGACGCTCTGGATGGATGCCAGATACACCTGGCAGTCAGTTATCGGGGGTAATGCCATTTTTTGGCTTAACTGATACTGAGCGTATTCTTGCATACATTACCCAACATGCACCAAAACAAGTAGTCGTGATTGGTGCTGGCTTGACCGGCCTTGAGTGTGCAGATGCGATTAAATCATCTGTGCAGCGGGTAACAATCGTTGAACGCGCAGCACGTATTTTACCAAATCAATTAAATGAGCGAGGTAGTATCTTTTTTATTAAACAAGCAGAGAATCATGGCTTCATTATTGAACTAGAGGCCACGGTGGTTGGTATTGAAGGAAGAAAAAAAGTAGAACAGGTGCTATTGAGTACTGGCGTCACACTACCCGCAGATATGGTCATTTTTGCAATTGGCGGACGTACCAATAGCAACCTTGCAGGAGATGCAGGAATTGCCCTGCATAATAATGCTATTGATGTAAATGACCGCCAACAAACATCGTGCGAGCATGTATATGCTGCTGGCGATGTAGCAACAGTCTTTGACCAAGTCAGTGACATAAAGACACAAAATGGGTTATGGCCAGATGCCGTAATGCAAGGAATGGTGGCAGCAAGTAATATGACCGGCAATGAAAAAAGGTATGCAGGCACCGTGCTCGTAACTAGCTCGACAATCTTTGGTCTTACCTTTGTAACGGCAGGAGCAATCGCTCATCCACCAGCGGGGTTAACATTATTAGTGAAACAAACTCCCGATTTTTATCATGCCTTTCTTACAAATACAGAACATGTACTAAAAGGGTTTGCCTTGATTGGTAACATTGATAATATCGGCGCCTTACGCAAAAAATTGCTTGATAAGACGCCGTTATTTTAAATCGATATTTTTGAACAATTGAGCCATTAAGAAATAAAACACGTGCCGCCGTCTGGCTCTACTGCATCAGTAGCTTTTTCATGACAATCATTCAGCTTTTGGTATTTCCACTCATTAAGTACTGTAAGTACAGCAAGTTTATTCGATAATATGTGACGACTTATTCCTTTTACTGCAGCGCGTACCTGATTAACTATATCAATCGTAGTTTTATCCGAAGCAAGTAGCATCTTAAGCTCTGCGACATCGCCTGTTTGTGCTACCGTAATTAATTTTTGAAGATGCTCTTCTGCATGGCCAGGCGCCACGGTTGCTGGAGCACTATGAGGCACCAGAGATAAAGTAGAAGTTGGAGCTACCTCAGGCGTTGTTTTTTCATCGTTATCATCTCTGTCTTCGCCAGATCGATTTGATGAAGGAGCAGGAGCAAGAACAGGTACAGGAAGCATGGCAGGAGCGACAACAGGAGAAAGTCTTTTTTCAGCATCAAAAAGCTTAGTATATATATGCCGGCGCCAAGCAAGCACGCCCGAGGATAACTTTCGAAGCTCAGCATGTGCGTACTGCACCATATCGAGTGTGGTCAGAGGGCTAGCTAACAGCTCCTCCAAATAGAGAAGGTTATTGCTACAAGCAGCCGCAACTAGTCGTTGCTGATGTTCAGCTGATCGAGCAGCAGCAATTGGAACCAATACTTCGTGCGCAACTGCAGCTACTAGCTCTGTGTGATCGCCTTCAGCTAAAGCAGCTTCAATTTCACTGGCTTTTGCGCGACGCTTAAATTTTCCATCTGGGGCATGGAGCCGACCTTCTGCATCAAGTTTTGATACGCCGTCCCTAGACTCTAATCCTCTTTTTTTAGCCGCCTCAATAGAAATATTCATGCAACTCAGCACTAAGCTAAGTAAGCTAAAAAGAAACAAATTCATATAACCCTCCCCAGTGGAATAATTACAAAAAATAGATAGTTGATTTTCATGCTTATTCTATTAGAAAATTAACATAAAATCAAATGGGTAATAAGGCTACAACCGCTTATCTTCATGCTCTGCACTATAAAAAAGCGCAATAGCCGCTGAAACAATGAGCGAGGAAACAAAGAAATGCCAGGTAATATGTTCGTTTAGGAAAAACCAGCTATAAAGGGCACCAAAAAGAGGTATAGAAAAGGTTGAAAATGAAACAAATGTTTCAGAATATTTATCAAGTAAATAAGCGTATAGATTATTACAGATCAAAAATTCAACCAGAATCATGCCTGAGAGTAAATAGAAAAATGGCATAAGTTGATGAATAACAATAGGCCCCTCAAGAATTGGTACGCTAATCAGTGTAACAATCCCACCCAGAAACATAGCTATACCATTTACCAGTAATGGGGAGTAATGACGATCGTGAACCAAAATTCTAATAATAAACCATCCATAAGAGTAAGATACAACAGAAGCAATCAAAGCCAACTCTGGCAATGATATCATCATGCCAATAGATAGCCCTTCCTCTGCCGGCGATGTAGAAAGAAGTATAGGGATAATACCAATAAACCCTACTAATAAACCTAGCCATTTCTTGACTTTCATTTTTTCATTGAATAAAAAAGCGGCTATTAGATAGGATGCAAATGGCCCAAAATTATACAAAAAGCACGATTTAAAAGCCGGCATATATTGCATGCCCCAAAACTGCAGTCCATAGCTTAAAACAATAGAAAAAATGCTTACTTGGGCAAAAAGCCCGACATCTTTCATTGCAATCACACATTTTTTAGGGTTTTTTATACCCATGTAAACGAGCTGCAAAAGGCCCCCAATAGCCATACTGACGCCTACTAAAAAGATAGGCTTGGTATACGACAATACAACCTTTGCAACCACAAAGGTTGTAGCAAACAACGCGTTTAAGAGAACAACCAGATACATGAGCCTCTACCCAGTAAAAACCTACTTTTTTATGACTCTACCGCATGAAACGCCAAGTTATCAAGATAACTCTGCAGAATAAATGCTGCCGCGATAGAATGACTCCTCTTTTTAGCCTCAGCGGAGGACGATCCGTGCTGTACATCAAGGGCTCGCTTGCTACTTAAGCGCTCATCCCATAACAACCAGATTATAGCACGACCGCGCACCTCAGTAAAACGCGCTTCTAGGCTATTTTTAAGTGCGACAATTTTATTTGTTTGAGCGCTTTCCCCTCCTGAAAATGTTTTAGGGTATCCCACAACAACTACTGATATAGGCTCAGCAGCCAATATTTCTTCTAAAAACTGCTCAAGCGCTTCCAGATCAACCGTTTCATAAGGTTTACAGGTCATTTTCATGCCATCCGAAAGAGCTGTCCCCACCCAACGGTCACCCAAATCTAACCCTAGTGCTTTCATACTTCCCAATACGTTTATAGACTCCTCATGGACCCTATTTTTGGTTCCCGTTTCTAAATTACGCTCTATACTTTAGTCTAATGAACAAATTTGCCAAATAAAAAGTTATATTTCTCGAAAAAAAACGAAAGTAACACTGTGCCTCAAATCGAAAAAGACGCGCTTTTTGTCATTGATGGATCTTATCTTTTATATCGATCATATTATGCAATCAAGCAACTAGAAACATCAACTGGCATCCCAACACAAGCAATATATGGTTTTTGCCGCGCTATAAAAAAAATTATTGATACTTTTTCACCACAACACCTTGTTGTCGCCTGGGACAGCAAAGGAAAAAACTTTCGCCACGACCAGCACCCTTCTTATAAAGCTACGCGTCAAAAACCACCAAACGATCTTTTTGTTCAGAAAGAGTACATTATACAGTTTTTGAGCACAGTGAAAATAGCACAAATTAATATTGATGGATATGAAGGCGATGACGTTATTGCAAGCCTAACCACCCATTTCAATATGCACCAGGCAGTGTTGGTGTGCCCTGATAAAGATATGTACCAATTGCTCTCTGATCATGTTTTAATTTTTGACCCTTTTAAAGAACGCATGGTTGATGCAGCGCTCTTTGAACAAGAAAATGGGTTTAGCCCTTCTAAAGTACCTTTTTACTATGCCCTCCTAGGAGACGCTTCAGATAATATTCCAGGCGTTAGCGGCATTGGCAAAAAAGGAGCACAAGAACTGGTCGTACAATTTGACTCACTGGAAGATTTATATGAGCATATTGACCGGGTACCCAAAGAACGTACTCGATCGTTACTCATCGACCAAAAAGAGCTTGCTTTTTTAAGCTATAACTTATTCTTACTACATCCTCCAGCGCTCCCCCTAAAACTCAGTGATTGCACTTTTGATGGGGCACATTGGGCTAATGCCTTGGACTTATTTGCCGAATTAGAATTTTCTAGTTTAGTAAAAGATATTAACAAACGGTTTCCTCAGGCAACAACATCAAAAGAACCTCATAAGAGCGATCATAATTTATCGTTGTTTGCTTTTACGGAAGAGAGAACCCTCTCAGCAGAAGAAAAAAAACAACCATGGAAACTAGTATTAGTACAAGACACAGACACACTGCAGGCAATGATTACTGCACTAAAAGATGCTGACTATATTGCACTTGATACAGAAACCACTGGCAGCATGCCCATGCAAGATGAACTAGTGGGTATCTCTTTTTCCGTTAATACCCATGAAGCATTTTACCTGCCAATAGGCCATTACGAAGGAAAACAGATTGAGCGTACTACGATTATTGCAGCGATTAAACCGCTACTGGAAAACCCTGCTATTACATTAGTCATGCATCATGCAAAATTTGACCAAATGGTACTCGCCTGCGCAGGCATCATTACACCACCCGTTTTTTTTGATACCATTATTGCTGCCGGGCTCCTCCGAAAAGGCGACAAGGACCGTATTAATTTAAAAGCACTTTCAATGAGCTACCTACAGGAACCAATGCTCAAATTTAAGGAGGTTCTTGGCAAACAGCGCACTACGTTTGCAGAAGTCCCCGTAGAAGAAGGCGCACTGTATGGCGCGCATGATGCTCTCCAAACATATAAATTAAAAGCCATTCTGGAAAAAAACCTAAACGAACACCCCTCGCTGCTCAAGCTATTTCGTGAAATTGAAATGCCTTTTTATCAAGTATTATGGCGCATGGAAGCGTACGGCATCCTTCTTGATGCTAGCAAAATACGCACTACTATGACTGCGGTTGAACATGAAATAAGCACTATTGAAGGAAAGATTTTAGCAGCTATCCCCCACCATCATGGAGGAGGCATTATAAATCTAAATTCACCAAAACAAGTTGAACAGCTGCTCTTTGATCAACTTGGACTACCAGCTGGTAAAAAAAGCGCCAAAGGAAGCCGCTCAACAGATCAAGAAGTGCTACAATCACTAGCAGAGAAACATCCTATTCCAGGCCTTATTCTCAGCTACCGTGAACTTACTAAGCTCAAAACCACTTATCTAGAACCACTACCAGGGTACATTAATAAAAGAACTGGGCGTGTTCATACAAGCTACAGCCAAACACAAGTTGCCACCGGACGTCTTTCAAGCTCAGATCCCAATCTACAAAATATCCCTGTCTCCGCAGGCTTTGGCATGCAAATTAGAGATGCATTTTACGCGCCAGAAGGCAAAATACTGCTTTCTGCTGATTATTCACAAGTTGAATTACGCATCCTAGCACACCTCTCCCAAGATAAGGCTTTAATTAATATATTTTTACATGGCCATGATATTCATACTGAAACAAGCGCGCAACTTTTTGATATTCCAACTAGCCAGGTAACGCACGACCAACGGCAGCTAGGCAAGCGAATCAATTTTAGTATTATGTACGGCGTCACCCCCTATGGATTGGCAAAAGACCTGGGAATTAAGCCTAGTGAGGCAAAAACATACATTGAGAAATATTTTGAACGTTTCCCAGGGGTTGCTGCCTGGATTGAACGCACTACCGATCAAGCAATACAACACGGGTACGTAGAAACATGGTACGGAAGACGCCGCTACATACCCGAACTTGCCGAACGTAACAAAATGCTCTTTGAAGCAGGAAAACGCATGGCTATTAACACCCCTGTCCAGGGTACACAGGCTGAAATTATGAAACTGGCGATGATCAATATCGATAATACGTTTATCAGCCAAAAGCTTGCTTCTCGACTCATTTTACAAATCCATGATGAAATTATAGTAGAAGTGCCTAATACGGAGTTAGCCACCGTTACCTCTATCATTCAAGAGCTTATGACACAGGTAGTCAGCTGGGAAGTGCCGCTGAATGTAACCATTCGTACTGGAAAAACATGGGGTGAGATCACCAAATAAGGGAAAAGTCTTTGACAAAATAGTAAAAAAAAGACAGACTATTTTGCGAGTTTTACTCATTTTATCTAGTATTTGATTCTGTAAAAATAATTTTTCCAACCTGATTAATTCGTTAGGATTCAGCATGGCAACAAGTAAGGGCGGCGGCTCTACCAGTAATGGACGCGATAGTCATTCCAAACGTCTCGGCTGCAAGCGTTTTGACGGCCAAATTGTAAATGTCGGAGAAGTATTGGTACGTCAACGCGGCACCAAAATTCATCCTGGCAATGGCGTAATGCGCGGTGGCGATGACACTTTATTTGCTAGCACAGCAGGTAGCGTGAAATTTCACAGCGGCTATAGAGGAAGAAAATTTATTTCGGTGTTACAAGTAACGCAATAAAAGGGCGGTAACAGAACGGAGAGATAATGTTGTCAACAACTACTGATTCAGGAAAATACAGGTTCGATTTTTTAAAGTACCGGTATTTTTGGCTAGTAGCGTCTATTCTTTATTTTGCAGTTGGCGTAGCTGCTTACATTGCAAAAGGTGGTTTTTCTTACCACATCGATTTTACAGGTGGAGCTCAGGTGCAGATTGCATTTGAAAAATCCACTGATATCGCTGATGTACGAAAAGCTGTTAGCGCCGGTGGATGGAAAGATGCTATCATTCAAAGCATTGGCGCATCAAATCGTGATTTTATAATTACGGTTAGCTCACAAGCACCAGAAACCGAAGCACAAATCACCAGCGCAATAACTAAGCATATTCCTGGTAATCCAATGCGTGTAGACAATACACAGCTTGTTGG
The DNA here is from genome assembly GCA_903825355.1 of uncultured bacterium. Classification (GTDB taxonomy): domain Bacteria; phylum Babelota; class Babeliae; order Babelales; family RVW-14; genus CAIKAH01. The sequence goes on from CAIKAH010000020.1 coordinate 18,136, forward strand.
TGCAGAAGCAGGAAAAGACACCGCGCATAATGCAGTAGTGGCAGTATTAATTTCTTTAGTTGTTTTATTGCTTTATATCGCCTTGCGCTTTGAATTTCGTTTTGGGCTTGGTGCTATCATAGCCCTTATTCACGACATTTTAGCAGTAATGGTGTTTATTTTGCTCGCAGGAGAACCTATATCACTTCACGTACTAGCGTCAATTTTGGCGGTTCTTGGTTATTCAATGAACGATACGGTGGTTATTTTTGCTCGTATCCGTGAAAATATGATTAAATACAAAGGGATGTCTGAATACGATATCTTTAACATAAGTGTAAACCAAACACTACGACGTACATTATTAACTAGCGTTGCTACGGCACTTTCTGTCTTGGCAATTGTGATTCTTGGCGGAGAAACATTACGCGGTCTTTCAGTTGTAATGCTCGCCGGTATTATTATTGGTACCTACTCCTCAATCTACATTGCAAGCTCAGCAACACTTGTTATTAAGCCAAAAAACTAATTTTTTACAGGCCGTTTGCTAAAAACGTAATTATGTGCTTTACTATACATTGTAAGCCAGAACGTTCGTTCAAACGGCCTTAATACTTAATGCTCAATATATTTTTATGATAGCATTAAACTTATTTCTGTGATTTATCATTAAAATCTCATTTTCTCTTCTTTTCTATTCATAGATAGGATTCACTTTTCGTAGGGTACGATGGATAATAAAAAAAAATTAGCTCCTTTGGATGCTGACCGCTTAGTTGAGCATACTGAGCAAGCGCCTGTAGCACAAACTCAGATAACAGAGCAACTGGATACACAGCAACCAGCGGCTGAACAAATACCACAAGCGCAAGTGCAGCACGAACAACGCCGTCCACATAATCGTCCTCGTAACGATAAGCGTAACGATATGCGTAAACCACAGGGAGAGCGCCGCACTAATAGTCACGAAAATAATAGCCGTGACACCAACAATCGTGAGCAAGTTGAACGTCGTGAACAACGAGATCAAGGAGATCGTTCTGAGCGCCGTGAGCGACAGCATCATCAGCAGGGACATCAGAATAACTATCGCGCACAGCAACGTGAACGCGCACCACAAATGCAGCATCAAGACAATCTTGATGAAATTATGGCACCACGCTCAATTGATCCTAATGCTCAGCCAATGAAGTCTATCAATGTGCAAGAGCTAAAAGAGATGAATATCACTGCGCTTATTACTTACGCGCAAGAGTTGCATATTCCTGAAGTAGCTTCGCTGAAAAAACAAGAAATCATTTTCAAAATTCTCGAATCTCAATCTGATCAACGCGTTGAAATTTGGTGCGAAGGCATCCTTGAACGCTTGCAGGATGGATTTGGCTTTCTGCGATCACCAAAATTTAATTACGTACCAGGGCCAGATGATATTTATGTTTCGCCGGCCCATATCAAACGATTTGGACTTCGAACTGGTGATAGCATTAAAGGTACTATCCGTAAACCTAAAGAAGGTGAAAAATACTTTGCATTGCAACGCATTGAAAGTATTAACTACGAAACGCCTTCTCATGTGTCTACAAAAACTATGTTTGAGAACCTTACCGCACTGTTCCCAAACAAAAAATTTAATCTTGAGGGAGATCCGTCCATTATTTCGACTAGAATCATGGACCTCTTGGTACCGATTGGGAAAGGGCAACGTGGCTTAATTGTTGCACCCCCAAAAACAGGTAAAACGCTCTTACTTAAAGAGCTTGCCAATAGCATTTTACGTAATCACCCTGAAGTCATTATGATGATTTTGCTTATTGATGAGCGACCTGAAGAAGTAACAGACATGGAACGCTCGGTTAAAGCAGAAGTCGTCAGCTCAACCTTTGATGAGTACGCCACTCGTCATGTTCAGGTAGCTGAAATTGTGCTTGAAAAGGCTAAACGCCTTGTTGAGTGCGGTCGCGATGTAGTCATTCTACTTGACTCTTTGACCCGCCTTGCACGTGCATACAACACCATGGCACCAGCTTCCGGCAAAGTGCTTACTGGCGGTATTGATGCAAACGCTTTGCAAAAGCCTAAACGATTCTTTGGAGCAGCCCGTAACGTTGAAGAAGGTGGTTCATTAACTATTCTTGCAACAGCGTTGGTTGAAACTGGTTCTCGCATGGATGAAGTTATTTTCGAAGAGTTCAAAGGTACAGGTAATATGGAAATTCACCTAACCAGAAAACTTTCGAATAAGCGCATCTTCCCAGCATTTGATCTTCAGCAATCTGGTACTCGCCGTGAAGAGCTCATGCTCTCTGATGAGGACATGAAAGCATCACTTGTGCTACAAAAATTCATTGGTACTATGAGTACGAATGAAGGGATGGAGCTATTGATTGATAGAATGCGTAAAACAAAGACTAATCAAGAGTTCTGGGAACAGATGCTTAAGAAAAAGTCGTCTTCTGACTCCGGTAAGTAAGTAAAATTCTGAAATTATTCCCGCTCCCCCTGAGCTTGTCGAATGGGCACCTCGTTAGGGGTGAAAAAGCGGGACGAGCCATCTATGCTTATTCTTGGTATTGAAACATCTTGTGATGAAACAGGGGCTGCTGTCTTTGACAGCAGCCGTCAATTATTATTGGGGCATGCGCTTTTTTCACAAATAGCAATGCATAAAATATATGGCGGCGTTATCCCTGAAATTGCTTCACGTTCGCAGCTTGAGAAAATAGATTTGGTTGTTGAGGAAGCACTGAGCAATGCAGGTGTTTCGATTCAGGATATTCATACGATAGCGGTTACCAATCGTCCAGGCTTAGTGGGCTCACTTCTTGTGGGTATTAGCTTTGCCAAAGGAATTGCGTTTGCGCATAATAAAAAATTAATAGGCATAGACCATCTTGAAGGACATATGTTCTCTGCTTTTTTACAAGCAGATGGTACCGTAAATAAATCCCTACAATTCCCCTTTCTTACATTCTCAGTATCGGGCGGACACACCGCCTTGTATGTGGTAAAAGGGCTTGGAGACTACGAGTTGATTGGGCATACAATTGATGATGCAGCAGGTGAAGCTTTTGATAAAGTAGCAAAAATCATTGGGCTGGGATACCCTGGCGGAGCTGTTATTGAAAGCCTAGCAGCAGAAGTTAATTTTGAAGATTTTTTTAAATACCCACGGACTAAAACATTAGACCATGAGCTCATTACGTTCAGCTTTTCTGGTCTTAAGACCGCGATTTTGTATGATTTGGTTAAGCGTGGTGCTTACGATATGAATACAGGCCCCATAAAAACCGCTATTACACCAGAACTGCAACGCCAAGTATCAAGCTCATTACTAGTCTGTATGGGCGATATTTTTGAAAAACGCCTCAAGCAAGCCATCAAAAAATACCCCGAAGTCTCTGCTGTAACCTTTGTCGGCGGAGTAGCCTGCAACAAATATCTCAGAGCCCGGCTTCTCAGGCTTTGTCAAAACAACCGCAAACAGTTTGTTGTTGCACCCCCAGCCTTTTGTACCGATAACGGTGCCATGATCGCCTTTGTTGGCAGCTACAAAGCTGAACAAGGGCTATTTGATAACCTAGAGTTGGATGTCATACGGCCATAGCAAACACAAGCCTTATTTCGATATCTGTGCAATAACGCTCTAACTTCCTCTTCTTGTTTTGGATCAGTTGGAGAAGCCCAAATGTTCGGCGGAGTCCCAACTACATATGCGCGGTCAATTGAATCGTATGGGTACTGACCACAGGAATTCATCACGTTTACGCAAGCCCCTGCATCAAGAAGATACTGCACGGCACGTAAGCATCTGCTACGTACTGCTAGATGCAAGGGGGTATCCCCTTTTAATTCTTCCCTAGCATGTAAGTTACTACCGCTATCAATCAAAAGTTTGACAATATCACTATATCCTTCTGCTGCAAAGTGCAATGCCGTGTAGCCGTTAATATTCGCAATATTAACCTCCGCATTATGACGCAACAAAAGCTCAACGACCTCTTTTTTGCCATTAAACGCAGCCTCATGCAATGCTGTTCCTCTAGCACTATTTCTAGAGTTTACACTTGCTCCTGCAGCTAGCAGTAATCTAACAATTTCTACATGCCCATATGATGCCGCTCGATGCAATGCTGGCACTCCATGGTCATCCCAAGAATCGATCGATGGCCCAATATGCGGTAGCAGGTATTCAAGAATCGCACAATGACCCTCCTTTGCTGCTGCATGTAATGCTGTTGTTGTTTTTCCACGAACAGGCCGCACACTAGCCCCTCGACTATGCAAGGCCCGTACCACATCCAAGTGTCCAGCGACTGCTGCAAAATACATAGGCGTTAATTTCTTTATGTCACGAATATCTACCGGCACCCCAATATCAAGCAAATATTCAACCGCTTCCAGTTTTCCCCTAAAAGCTGCGAAGTGAAGGGCAGATAATCCTTTTTCATCGCGACGAGTAACAAAATCTATGCCTTTATTTGCAAAAGCCTTAAGCATTGATAGATTCCCCCCAGCAGCGGCCTTTATCCATGGAGTATCTCCACCCTGATTGCTTTCTACTAAGCGAGGATTTGCATCAAGCAAAAGTTCACCTATTCTCTGACTACAATCGTAAGCTATCGCACAGAACAGTGCATTTGTATGAATCGGAGTAATCCCTTCCCCAAATGGCTCTGGTAAAGTCGTATCAACACCATGGCTCAGCAGGAGGGATATGGCGGCATCATCATTTCTCATCATAGCGCATGCTAAAGCTGAATAACCATCTAAAGTTCGCGCACTTACGTCTGCACCACATGTAAGCGCAGCAGAAATGCGTTCAACATCACCATCAATAACTGCTCGCACCAATTGATTAGAAGCAGCTGCTACCGTAATGACAGCTGGCGGTGCCGGCACAGAGACAACAGGTTCAATATACTTGCCAGCAGTTAGCTGGGCACGTTCAAAGCTGGTGGTTCCCGTTCGGCATTTCGGGATTAGCTGCACCTCGCGAGAAACAATTCTTCTATTACGAAGGCGATTGTAATGGTCTATTTGTTTACGGACCTTTTGACCTACAAGCCCTGAGATCGATTGTGAGCATGCTGATGCATAATCAGCCAGTTGATCAGCTACTACTTCGTCAAAATCAGCACTTTGCTCTTCAAATGCACTCACCACTGAGCGTAACACTACAGTAGCATTTTTTAATGCTTTCAACATACCACTAGGATCATGAGCACTAGCCTTCAGAGCCTCATACCCGTCAGCACATGCCTTAGTAATGTCTGGCGTATCAGTATCAGTAGATCCTTTAGTGATATCCGGCACATCAGTCTCAGCTATGCGTCGCTTTTGCCTAGCAGCATCGCCAGAGACAGGGGAAGCTGGTCTTGTAGTATGCCTTTTCCTAGTAACTTTTTCAGCTGCAGGCAACGCCAGAAGACTAACGCTAAGCCCAAAATAAATCCACCCAAGTAAAAAAAATCTTCCCCTGCAGAATACGCTCATTGGCACACCTTCTATTATCATTTTATAACTATCTCCCGCTAAGCAATTAATTTCTATTTTTATTTTTGATACTATACAGGCAAAATAAAATAATATCAAAGTTGCAACAAAAATCCGAAGCTCTCATAGCATTATACAGATTTATAAGTGCCCCAACTGTTGCTGTAATGCTTGCATATTTGATTTAAGTATTTCTGCGGGATAGGATATTCCATGCTTACAATCAGCAAGCATTACTACATTCTTTGCAAGCAATCCAAGATAGCGTGCTTCATGCTCCAATGGAGCTTGTGTTGTTGCGACTATACCAACATCATCACGCAACCAAAAATTTTGAATACCATCAACCTGCGCTAGAACACCTAGAGGCATTACAGCTTTGGTCCGTGGATGGAAAAATTGTCCACTCGCAAACAACGCATGCAAAGTTGATAAAGGGGGGACAAAAAATACGTTTTGATCACTGTTTTTAGCTGTTACCAATTTATTAATCAGTAGGCCATACCCCATATATTCTCCATGCATCAAATACCAATAGGGAGTTGCCCATGCATCAAAAAGGCAGCCTGCAAACAGTCCATTGCCATACGAAACAGAACGGGGCTGATAATCTGGCATAAACAACGTACTATCCAATACCGCAATATCTTGCTTAAGTGGATGGGTAATAGGCTGCGTACCACGGAAAAGAACTGCTTTGTTTTTTTTCTGAGCTTCAAGCTCAAGTTTAATAGTACGCGCAAGCACTCCTTCAGGGTTAAGCCCTTCTTTAGTTAGCTCACGCTCAAGACAACAAAGTACTTCTTTTTTAAAGATAAACTGGGCATTCTTTTTAAGGCTTGCAAGAATATCAACTACCAGCTGACGAGCAATTGTACAGTACAAAACGGCTGGTGAGGCGTACTCATCAGACTGCGTCAGCCGTTGCAATGCCATGCCGCCAGTATCAACTTGCATGGTGCTCAAAACGCTGGTCATGAATTCATTCACCATTAAAAAAATACGCGCCCACGGGTTCGGTTGGCCCTCATTCTTATTAATTAATGCTATAGCCCGTCTCCACCAGCGCTGGTGAATAAATACCTCATGCAATAATTGCTTTTTTGTCTTAATAATCGCACTGCTATTAATAGCAGTTACCAATTCTTTATCTACAAGATTATACGTCCACTTACTTTTATGGTCACTCAAACTTGTTTTTAAAAATCCAACGCCCTCTGTTAAAAGAGATTCATTATTAACTGTAAGCGTATAACTAAGTGCAAATAATTCATACAAGGTGTTGGGAATCCATATACCACACAATGAGGCATCGGTCTCTTTAATTTTTTTACAAATATATTCAGGCTCAGCGAATGGTCGTGAAGCAAGCACTGTTTTTTCAAGATCAGCTTTACAAGCATCTGAACCATTTTCATAGAATGCAAGCACTGATGGCCATTGATACTTACTTATTGTTTCGTAGAGCAATGCTCCTTCTCGCTGAGTAAAATAATCAGCGGGCACTGGTACAACAGTGTTGTGATCTTTATTGCAAACAATATACTCAGCACGCAGTGCACGAAAAATATTGGATACTACTAACAATATACAAAGCAACAATAAAAGTGATTTCCGATTGGGAACACATACCATAGCAAAACCTCCACGACTAACCTTGAAAAATAAGTATTTCTTAGGTTAGCGTAGAAATAGCTACAGAGACAAACGCCCCAGCTCAAGCAAATATTACTAATTGTACTATCTTGCCAGTGAAACCATAACATTTGTATTCTGTGCGAGCTGCATTACCTCTTCCTTTACCGTTTCATGAAATGGTTTTTCGTCCAGAGAGCATAATAATGACTCCGCAGAAGCTGTGGCTAACGTACTCGTGCTTACCTCTTGCTTCAGTACAATAGCTGGCAATTTGACTGTTTGTGTTGAAAGATCAATACGCCACGGCTCAATTCGTGACACATGCGCAGGATCAAGTAATATAATTACACATCCTTCGGGAGCAATAGGCCGCTCCAAATCAAGTCTTTTTTCTTGTTGACGCCATGTGCTACTCTGAGGAGTCTTTTCAAATTCATAATAGCGGTAGTCATCGGTTGGCACCATAGACACATTTCTTATGGTATTTGTTTTGACAAAATTTTGCTTAATATTTTTACAAATAAGCAGAGAATAGCGATATATTTGCTGTTCAAGCGGCATAGAAAAAAAACCTTCGGTGTTAGTCATGGTTTCTTTGCCTGCAAAAAGCACTCTAAATTGAGGCATTTTATCAGCGGTCAACGTCTCTGCCTTAATACAACCACGCATCTCTAATGCATGCATAGCACTACAATAAGAGATTCCATAGGCAATAAGGAAAAAACGTAGTACCTTTTGAATACACATCATTAGACCCTTTATATAAAAGAATTGTATGAACATTTTCAAAAAAATTTGCTCTAGTATAACTAACTCACTCTTAAACGGCTATACCATTCACGGCATTAGCTTAGCAGTCAGCGTAGGCATGTATATTGCTTTTTCGCCATTTCCTGGCCTGCATGGCGTGATGATTCTTTTCAGCACTTTTTTATTAGGCCTGCATCTTCCAACAGTATTTTTAGTCGCTTCACTTAACAATCCATGGACTATGATTCCCTTTTATTCATTTGATTATATTTTTGGGTATGCACTTGTGCATAATCTTTTAAACCTCCGCCCGACACTTACTTTCTCTGCGCATAGCTTAGACAACTACTGGCCTAGCTTGGCCAATACTTTGTCAAAATGCCTCGGATCTGGTAGCATATGCGTGTGGTCATTTCTGGTCGGGGGCAATATTGCAGGCATCATTGCAGCACTCGCCTGTTACCCACTTGTAAAAAAATTACTGCACCGCAAACATTCAAACATTAAGCAATCATGATCGTTATAGCAACAAACAGACGCGCATTTTTTGACTATACCATCGATGGTATTTACGAAGCAGGTATTGTCCTGCAAGGTGATGAAGTTAAATCCATTCGGGCAAAGCAAGTATCATTGGCAGATTCCTTTGCTATTGTAAAAGATGGGCAAGTATTTTTACTTAACTGCCACATTGCTCCTTATAAATATGCTTATGATAAAAAAGATACATCACGCCAAACCCGAGCACTGTTGTTACATAAAAAAGAAATCAATAAATTGATTGGCGCTGTCTCTCGTCAAGGGCTTACCCTTATCCCTCTCAGGATGTATTTTAATACTCGTGGCTTTGTAAAAGTAGAAATTGGGTTAGCAAAGCATAAGAAAAATGTAGATAAAAAAGAGCAAATTAAAGAACGGGATATTAAGCGCGAAACACTACGCGAATCAAAAATTCGACTGTGAGCCTATTATGATTATTGGCAGCAAGTTATATCGCATACAAACTACTAATGACTCAATGGCGTGGGCACGCTCACTCATCCATGAAGCACCTGACGGAGCATTGTTTCTTGCTGATACGTATACTCACGCTCGTGGCAGACAAGGCAGAGAATGGCACATTATGCCTGGCCAGTTACTTGTCACCATGGTACTTAAACCACCCCTCTTAAAAGTAATGCACCCTGATGATTTTGATGTTCGCCTCAGCCAACTTAACATGGCAATTGCTGTGGGCATTATCAGCCCCCTCAAAATCTATGGGGCTTCACTCAAATGGCCAAATGATATTGTGGCAGGCAAACAAAAAATAGGTGGCATTTTAATGCAAGCAGTATGGGAGCACGAAGTCCCTACCGGGCTGATTGTTGGCTTTGCGCTCAACGTAAACAATACATTTCCACCAGAGCATGAGCTTCACGGCACCGCAACAAGTATTTGTGTACTCGCAGGCAAACAATTAGAAATGCGTACACTATTTAAAGAAATTATTACTAGTCTTGATGCTTGGTATGCCGCTTGGCAACAACTTGCCTTTGGCTCTATTTATAAAGCCTGGCGACAAGAGCAACTTTATTTGGGCAAACAAATTACTGTGCATCAAAAAAATGGTTCTGTATGCACTGGTATAGCTCACCAGGTTATGCCAAACGGCGATTTGCTGTTAACTATTGAAGGCGAAAAAAAGCAAATCACTATTTCATTTTATCAGGTAGAAGAGGTCAAATAAATCTAAAAATAATTTTTTAGATTTATTAAAAATAGAAAATCGGGACAAGCCTTTTGAAAAAACTTACCCCGATTTATGGCTGAGTAAAAAAAATTACAACTTTGTCTGGACACTAGGCACGGTTTGCTCAACACAAAACTGCTTGCTCACTTTGCTAGCAAAAGTAGCAACAGATGAAGCTACATCAAAGCCTTCATCATCACCATCTTCACTCTTGCCAAACAGCAACTGCCGCAAAAGTCCGGTATGCTTTGGTGCTTGTACCAATTTAATGTGCTGATCTGCATCAATACTTGCTAGCTTTTTCATCTCTTCAATCGCATCGGAAATAGAGCCAAGCTGGTCAACAAGCTTCAGTTCAACTGCGCGTACCCCTGTGAATATTTGGCCATCGGCCCACACCGTATGCTGTAAAGCATCAAGCCCCCGTGCTTTAGCAATTTCACGGACAAAACAGTTGTACTGATCATCCGATAATTTTTGTAAGTAGGCTGTATCATCAGTACTCAAGTCTTTAACCCTGCTACCCACCGTCTTATATTTTCCTGTTTGCACATAGCTAAAATTCACATGCCAATCAGCAAGGAGTTGCTTTGCATTCGCTAATTCCATATAAACACCAATGCTGCCAATCAATGACAAAGGGCTTGCAATAACACAATCAGCTGCCGCAGCAATATAATAACTGCCAGAAGCTGCAACATTTTCAACCACAGCCACTACTGGCTTTTTCTTGGCAAAATTACTGATTTCATTAAAAATTGCTTGGCAACAGCCAGATATCCCACCTGGCGAATTAATACGCAAGATTAAGCCTTTAATCTCATCATCCTTTAAAAATGCATCAAGCCGATTGGTATAAAAGGCAGCATCACTGATCATCCCATTCACCGGTAATAACGCTATATGCGTCTTGGGATGCATAGCAGTATCAAGTAAATGCTTGGCGGTTACAATAATAGCAGGAACAAACTGGATAATGATAAAAACAAAGAATAACGCCTTTACAGCGCTGAAGAGCTTTTTAAGCATAAAAATTATGTATTACCTCGAAGCTATATTGTAGTAGAAAACTAAGAATTTAGAATACTTTAATATTATTGCATGTAATTTCTTTGGAGTGCTTTCCTGTTGTATCAGAATATTTTAACCCCAAAACATCTTCTTCGTGCTTTACAAAAACAACTGTCATTTCAGTAATATTACTGTTAGCCAACAAAGAAGCATCCGTAGATCCACATACTTCAGGCTTCCTGCGATAATCAGTAAAATGTGCTTTTACTGACCCGGGCTGTGAGCCATATGAACAAACAACACGCTCAATTGAAGTATTGTTTTTGAGTGCTTCCTGAATATTTTTTCGTGCATCCGCAAGCACACGCTGCTCAACAGATTCAACAACAGGAGCTGTTTTGATAACTGATTTTTGCTTGATTGGCAAAGATTGATCACTCAAGGCTGCTGAAACACTCATAACTGATAAAAGCAGCACACCTGAATATTTATGACCTATCATACATTTCTCCATCACGGGTTATGATCTAGTATTTAGACAGGGCCTCACAAGATTACTTTTTATTCTATTTGTCACCACAACAATTCATTATCTTGACAAGAAAAATAACATAATTAGTAATTTTTTTCTGTGATTACACGCATTTTTTAATAAAAATACGCAAAGGCCTTTATCTTTCGCTATTTGCGCGACTATCTGGGTATATGTCATTAGGCCCCTAAAACTTAACCTAAACAACGCGCCATGTCAAATCCACCCAGCCAGCCATCGATAAATCTGCTGTAAGTCTTTTTGCAAAACAAGCTTAGAAAAGCTCATATGAGCAAAGAGCTGCTGGACGCCGGCTGGATCTGTCCCAAGCTCCAGCACTAACACCGGCAAAGAATTATTTGCAAGTATGCTGTTTTTATATAAACGAGACATAGCTTCTTGAGCAATCCTAGCATACACCGCTAAGCCTTGTTGCTCAGCCTTAAGCGCCCGTACATCTTCCCACAGTAAGACTTCGGGCTGCAACTGCTCGTACTCAGCTGGTGTAATATAGGGGGGGTTTGAAACAATCAAGTCAAATTGCTGGGCAGAAGGTACCCCTTCCCATAAGTCCGCACAGACAAAGCGTACATTAGTAATATGATTATGTAGCGCATTTTCTTGAGCAAGCGCTATAGCTTGCTCGGCAATATCAATTCCCCATACCTCAGCCTGAGGGAAAGCTTTCGCCAAGGCCAAGGCTATGCAACCACTTCCAGTACATAAATCTAAAATGTGCAACGGCTCCTTGCTGACGGGTTGTAGCTTTTCTATAAGCCAGCTTACCCATTCTTCAGTTTCTGGACGTGGAATCAGCGTCGGCGGGCTAACCTTAATTAATAAATCCCCAAACGGGACGCAGCCTAGCAAATATTGCAGGGGGCGACGAGCAATAACTCGCTGCCGAACCAAATCCGCCAATACTGTGTTTTGGTTCGGAGAAAGGACAAGAGAAGGTTGTAGTAATAATTGTTTTTTTTGCTTGCCTAACACATGTTCAAGAAGTTGCCATGCTTGGCTCGTTGCCTCTGCCTCAGAATCACAAACGGGAAGTAGCTGTGCTACCAGGTCACGAATAATACGCTGCATACTAGATTGCCAAAAGTTCTGCTACCAGCCCCTGAAGCGTGCGTAATGTCGCTATATCTTTATTGCGCCGCTCATGTAAGCTTTTTACATCAAATTCAACAGCCTTAATGCTTGCATCGTTTTGCAAACCATTTGCAGCGACCATTAATTCATTAAGCACTTGGGCAAGCAATGCTTCTTCCGTAATTAATTCACGTGCAAAATCTAAGGTAGAAGGGTTAGTATTCTGTGTATGATCAATGATTGCCTTTTTGAGCATAGCTCTCAACATTGTGCGCGATTCAGGCGCATTTGATTTTGCAATAAACCCAAGCGCGGAAACCAACTCATGCTGCTCTGCCCAGAATAGTTTTTCGTAAAGGGCATTAGCCTTTTCTAAATGTTCATAGGCAGCAGGACTGCCAAGACTACGCAATAATTCAGGAGTAATAAGTATTGGCTTTGGGGTTTTCCTACCAAGCAAATCATTAAGCGAGGTGCTAGAAGCCTTATTAAGTGCTTTTTTTACGCTTTTACGAGCATCTTTAATTACCTGAAACATACTACGCGCTTCTACCACTGAGGTAGTCAATAATAAAAGAGCAACATGCCAAATATTCATTCCACATCTCCAATCTTATGCATTTAACAAGTTATGTACGTATTCATCGGGACTAAACTGCTTAATATCTTCAAGCGCTTCACCAAAAGTAATATATATCAAGGGCACCTGTATTTTTTGCGTAATGGCAAATACAACGCCCCCTTTGCCTGTACCATCTAACTTGGTAAGCACCAATCCATTAACTTGTGTTGCTTGATAAAAATTTTCTGCCTGCACCAAACTGTTTTGTCCTAGCATGCCATCAATGGTAAGCCACGTACTAATAGGCAAAGCGCCTAATTGACGATTGATAATTTTCTTAATCTTTTCAAGCTCTTTCATCAGATTTACTTTAGTTTGCAAACGTCCGGCTGTATCAATAATAATGTGATCAAATTGCTCATTTTTAAACCGCTCACACGCGTCAAAAATAACAGAGGCCGGATCCTGATTTTCCTTCCCCACCGCAATTGTTACACCAATCCGCTCTGCCCATGTTGCTAACTGCTCAGCTGCCGCTGCACGAAAAGTATCTCCAGCAACCACTAATACTTTTTTTTCCTGTTTTTTAAGCAATGCAGCGTATTTCGAAATAAAAGTGGTTTTGCCACTACCATTTACACGCAAACAAACAAGAAC